>JAFYOG010000201.1 GCA_017560285.1 Clostridia bacterium | reverse complement strand
TATCGGCGACTACCGTCGTGTTGCTTTGTACGGCGTAGACAGACTTATCGAAGCAAAACAGAAGGATAAGAAGGACCTTGCTAAGGTTGACGCTAACGTAGATACTATCCGCGCTAACGAAGAGCTTTCCTTCCAGATTAAGGCTCTTAACGAACTTAAGGCTATGGCTGCTTCCTACGGTTACGATATCAGCCAGCCCGCTGCAAACGCAAAGGAAGCCGTTCAGTGGACCTATTTCGCATACCTTGCAGCTATTAAGGAACAAAACGGCGCGGCTAACTCCTTGGGCAGAGTAGGCACCTTCTTCGATATCTACTTCGAAAGAGATATTGCCAACGGTCTTCTTACCGAAGTTGAAGCTCAGGAAATTATGGACCACTTCGTTATGAAGTTGCGTATTGCACGCCACCTTCGTACCCCCGAATACAACGAGCTTTTCGGTGGCGACCCCATGTGGATTACCGAAGTTGTAGGCGGTATGGCTAACGACGGCAGAACCTTGGTTACCAAGACTAACTTCCGTTTCCTTAACACTCTTTACACTCTCGGTCCTGCACCCGAACCCAACCTTACCATTCTTTGGGCTCAGGCACTGCCCGAAGGCTTTAAGAAGTTCTGCGCTAAGGTTTCTGCAGATACCGACTCTATCCAGTACGAAAACGACGACGTAATGCGTCCCGATTACGGCGACGACTATGCTATCGCTTGCTGCGTTTCTGCAATGAAGGTAGGCAAGGATATGCAGTTCTTCGGCGCAAGATGCAACCTTCCCAAGCTTTTGCTTATTGCTATCAACGGCGGTTACGACGTTTCCAGCGATATGCACATCGGTCCTCAGATGGAAGTATTGGAAGGCGACAAGCTTAGCTACGACGCTGTTGCGGAAAGACTTGATATCTACCTCGAATGGGCTAGCAAGCTTTACGTTAACACCATGAACATTATCCACTATATGCACGATAAATACGCTTACGAAAGCGAAATGTTGGCGCTTCACGATACCGACGTTCACAGATTTATGGCGTTTGGTGTTGCAGGCCTTTCGGTTATTGCCGACAGCTTAAGCGCTATCAAGTATGCTAACGTTAAGCCCTTAAGAAACGAAAACGGCTTTATTACCGAATTCGAAACCACCGGCGAATTCCCCAAATACGGTAACGACGACGACAGAGTTGACCTTATTGCTAAGGATATGGCCCACAAGGTTATTACCGAGCTCCGCAAGACTCCTACCTACCGCAATGCAGAACATACTCTTTCTATCCTTACCATTACCTCTAACGTAATGTACGGTAAGAACACCGCCGCTACCCCCGACGGCAGAAAAGCCGGCGAACCCTTTGCTCCCGGTGCTAACCCCATGCACAACCGCGAAGAAAACGGTGCTTTGGCATCTCTTAACTCTGTTGCAAAGATCGATTACTGCGATTGCCGCGACGGTATTTCCAACACCTTCTCTATCACTCCCGATGCATTGGGCAGAACCGACGACGAAAGAGTTAACAACCTCGTTAGCATTCTCGACGGCTACTTTAAGAAGAACGCGCACCACATTAACGTTAACGTTATGAACCGCGAAACCCTTCTTAAGGCATACGAAAACCCCGAAGATTACCCCAACCTCACCATTCGTGTTTCCGGTTACGCAGTTAACTTTAACAAGCTTTCCCGCGAACAGCAGAAGGAAGTTATCAGCCGTACCTTCCACGAAACAATATGAGCGAAATAAAAGGTAAGGTTCATTCTATACAAAGCCTTGCCGCCACAGACGGACCGGGAGTTCGTTTTGCGGTATTCCTGCAGGGCTGCAACCTGCGTTGCGGCTGCTGCCACAACCCCGATACTTGGAATATTTCCGGCGGAACCGAATATACTCCTATAGAGATTGTTGAAAAAGCAACCCACTATAAAGAGTATTTCGGTAACGACGGGGGGATTACAATTTCGGGCGGCGAGCCCTTGCTCCAGCCCGAATTTGTAAAAGAAGTGTTCAGACTTAGCAAGGAAGCAGGGCTTAACACCTGCTTGGATACCTCGGGAAGTGTGTTTGGCGATTCTGTTAAAGAAGCGTTAAAATACACCGACAGAGTATTGCTTGATATTAAGTACACCACCGAACCTCTTTATAAAGAGCACGTGGGTTGCGAGCTTAAAAAGCCTTTGCAGTTTTTGGAATACCTGCAAGAGCAAAATATCCCCGTTACCGTAAGGCAGGTTATTATACCCACCCTTAACGATAACAGCGAAAATATTTTAAAGCTTAAGGATATTTGCCAAAGCCACCCCTGTGTGGATAAAATCGAGCTACTTCCCTTCCGCAAAATGTGCAAGGTAAAGTATGATAATATGGGCATTCATTTTGCCCACGGTCATTTGCCCGAGCCCGAACCCAAGGTGGTTAAAGAGTTCGAGGAAATGCTCAGATATTAAGACCGATGACAAACTCGTCCTTTACGTCCTTGAAAGGATTTATAAATTAAGAAAATATGCTTCTCAAAACAAACGAGAAGCATATTTCAATTATAAAGAATTATATTTTCAAGGACTTTGAATAAAAACTTCGACTGCTGTACCTTTGTACAGCGACGCTCGTTTTTCTTCAAAAATCACTTCGTTTCTCACGGTCTTCTCGGCTTGAACGGGAAATTTTAACAGCAAAAGGATATTTTATGGGATTTAGTTTTTTTCTGCACAGCATATTGTTCGGCATAGCCTTGGCTATGGATGCATTTTCGGTTTCCTTGGCAAACGGGCTTAATCAGCCCTGTATGAAAAAAAGCAGAATGTGCTTTATCGCAGGCATATTCTCGTTTTTCCAATGCATAATGCCGCTTATAGGCTGGGTTTGCGTGCATACCATTGCTATTTATTTTAAATCTTTCCAAAAGTTTATACCTTGGATAGCCCTTGCTTTGTTGCTGTTTATAGGTGGTAAAATGCTTATAGAAGGCATTAAAAACGATTGCGAAAACGAAGAATGCTGTTGCAAGAAGTTAGGGATTACAGCCCTCTTGGTGCAAGGCATTGCCACCTCTATCGATGCGCTTTCGGTTGGGTTCGAAATTGCCCATTACAACACCCTGCAAGCGGTTGTATGCGGTATTATAATTGCCGCCGTAACCTTTGC
>JAFYOG010000034.1 GCA_017560285.1 Clostridia bacterium | reverse complement strand
GTATTACGAAAAAAATACGTTCGAGGCATATAAAGACAGACATATAGTACACAAAGAAATAAACGCTAAAATTCGCAAGTGGGCAGCAGAAGAATCCAACGTAAAGCTAATAGACGTAAATAAACATTTGGTAGATCAAAGCAGCTTTTACGACCACTTTAATCATTACACAAAGCCTATATATTACAAATTGTCGGGCGAGATAGTAAATATCATTAACTCCCATATTGGAACGTCCATAGGCAAAAAATCCAAACTTACAATGTTAAAAATACGAATTAAAGAAATGTTAGCGCCTCTATATTACAAACTTACAGGTAAAGGTAGGAAACAGAAATGAGCGAAAACATAAAAAAAGTGACAAGAAATGCCAATATGGATGTGCTTCGTATCTTGTCAATGTTTCTAATCGTTTTTTTGCATTCTATCGACCATAGCGGTGTGTTAGAGTCTGTTGCGCCTGGTACCACGATGTATTATTACGTTTATTTCGGATATTGCATATCTCAAGTATGCGTTAATTGCTTTGTTTTGCTAAGCGGATATTTTATGATAGAGTCTAAATTTAGACCTTCTAAATTAGTTCATCTGTGGATAGAAGTTGTTTTTTATTCTCTTGTAATCAGGATAGTTTTTATTGTTACAGGAATGCAAGCATTTTCTATAGGATCAATACTTTCTTGCTTTGTGCCTGTAATTACCGGAAGATATTGGTTCATAACAATATATTTTGGGTTGTATTTGCTATCTCCATTTTTGAATAAGGCAATAAAAGCCATGAATAAGAAACAGTTTTCTGCGCTTGTGGTGATATTGTTTCTTCTATCATCGGTTTTGTCTTCTTTGCATCCCAAAATCGCAGGCATGAATTCTGGCGGAGGATGGGGTTTGGCATGGTTTGTAGTTCTTTATTGCTTTGCAGCTTGGGTAAGACTTTATTACAAACCTAACAATAAAATACTAAGAAAAGTCATCTTGCTTTTTACAATACCGATTTTTATAGTATTTATGCTATTTTTAAGCAATGTTATGAATATCGGAATTCTAAAAACTATTGTGCTGCACTGGTATAGTTATGAATCGATCCCTGCTATAGCTATGTCCATGCTACTGTTATTGATTTATGCGAATGTTGATGTAAAAAATGCGGTATGCACAAAAATAATAACGGCGCTTGCTCCGCTGACCTTGGGTGTGTACTTAATTCACGCGCATGCGAATGTGTCCCCGTGGTCTTGGGAGGTTATCAATCTTCCTAAATATATAGGGGAAGTTTTCTTTCCTTTCGTTCAGATTTTCAGTGTGGTGGCAATCTTTGCTTTGTGCGCAGTAATTGATTATATTCGTAATTTGTTGTTTAAACATTTGAAATTCGAAAAAATTCTAAAACTTATCGATTCTAAAATTATTGAATTTATAGGTCTGAATTAAATCTTATGATATTTAACAATCATAGAGAAAATTGTTAAAACTTGTTATAAGTGTAAATTTAATATACACAGGCACTTGGCAATCACCTAAACAAAAAATTCTAAATAAAATAACACCGAAATTTATCAAAAAATATTATTTTTCTTTTAAAGAAAAGCGGAATAACAAAAAACAATAGGTGCTAAATGAGTTCGCTATTAATTTCCATAATTATCCCTGCGTATAATATCGAAAATTACATAGAAAAGACCTTAGATAGCGTTTTGGCTCAGACCTATGACAGCTTAGAAATAATCGTTGTGAACGACGGCTCTAAGGACAATACTGCCGCTATAATCGATTCCTATGCCCAAAAGGATAACAGAATAAAGGTTATACATAAAGAAAACGGCGGTGTAACCTCGGCAAGGTTAGCAGGTATTGCCGCTGCAACCGGCGATTATATCGGTTTCGTTGACGGAGACGATTATATCGAACCCAATATGTTCGAGCTTTTGGTAAATAACGCAATTAACTATAATGCAGATATTTCCCATTGTGGCTACCAAATGGTTTTCCCAAGCCGTGTGGATTATTATTACAACACGGGCAAAATTGTCGAGCAGGACAACATAAAAGGTATAAACGATTTACTCCGCGGCGAATTTATCGAGCCGGGCTTGGTAAATAAGCTTTACCGCAGCGATTTAATTAAAGCTTTTGCCGAATCCAACATAATGGATAAAAGCGTAAAAATTAACGAAGACCTTTTAATGAATTATTATTTGTTCAAGGCTTCGCAAAAATCGGTGTTCGAAGATATTTGCGCTTATCATTATATGGTTCGTAAGGGCTCGGCGGCTAATTCAGGCATAAGTGAGTCTAAACTAAAAAACCCCTTAACCGTATGGAAAACCATAT
>JAFYOG010000200.1 GCA_017560285.1 Clostridia bacterium | reverse complement strand
TCCAAAACGTTTGCAGTTTTTAACCGATATAATCCTAAAAGCACCTCTGGCGAAGTGCTTTTTGTGATAATTAATGTGAATTTATATCAATACCGGTGCGCCCGTGCTGTCGTACCGAACTGATGTGTTTTTAGGTTCGACCTTAGCGGAAATATTCTTTGCTGCGGCTTTGATATAGTCTGCAACCTGTGCGGCACAGATATCGATAGCTTCTTCGGACAAGTGAATAGTATCGTCGCAAATGTATCTATCGGGGTCGGAACGCAAAAGGGCGTTAAGGTCATTAATAATAATTCCCCGTTCCTGCAATAAGGGAACGATTTTTTTATTAATGCGGTCGGCATCCTCGTTCTTGTTAAATACGTTTGTATCGCGTACGGGGGTTATTGTTGCAAAAATAACAGTACCGCATTTTTGCTTTAGAAGGTCGGCTATACGCAACATATTGTTTATAAATTCTTCGTCATTGGTGAAAATGCCGTCGCCGTATAGATTGCAAAGGTCCCAAAGACCGTTGTTCCAATGAACAATCTGCGAGCCTTCGATATTAGAAGCCCAATCGAACAAGCCGCGCAAGGTATATTTTGCAAATCTGCAGTTTTCTTCGGGTGCCCATATTTCGAATTCGTCGCCAAGAAGTTCGGCAACCTTAGGGCCATATTGTTGTCTGATAGAATCACCAAGTAACGTAACTTTCATTTTTATATGCTCCTTTTATTTATCAGCTAAACTTTAAAATTTTTCGCTCCTATGCTGCTCGCTTAGAAAATGAGGGTATGAACCGTCTTCGGGATACAAAAGGCAACTGAACGCTTGCGGACCTATTTCCATAAGCATATTCAATTCTTGTTTGTTTAACAGCACTACCTGAAGACACGCAACGGTTTTTAGCAACCCAAGCTTACAGTGCAATACATCGGGGGTTTCTATAATTTGAGGGAACTCTATAAAAGCACCGATCATTTCATCGTTCGGGTCTTTGTTTTCCCATTCAAAGCTATGAGCATAAGTAATATGGGTTTTGTTGTAATACGCAAAGGTAGCACACAAAAGCAGCTTATTATAATACCACTTTAAAACATCTTTATTTGTTAAATCAACATCGGGTGCAACGAACATCATATATTCGTTATATAGCCCAACCGTGTTCTGCACAGCAGGCATTTTATAATCGCTTGCACCCATTGTAACCAATTTCCAAAATGGATATTTTTCGTTTGGTGAATATAACAGCACATCAATATGGAGTTCGTTTTCGGCAATCGGATGCAAAACCGTATGCTCGGTTTGTTCAAAATACAAATCGCAATGTTTTGTAAGTTTTTCCATTTCTTTTATTTTCATAAAGTCACCGCCTTTTTTTATATTGTAGCATAAATCCGCAGGTATTGCAACATAGTTTTTGCCAAGGCAAAACATCAAATAATGTTCAAACGATATTATTTCCTTACGACATAAATACAGAAAAAAGACGATTACAAAAGTAACCGTCTTTTTTGGCTCCCCCTGCTGGGCTCGAACCAGCGACATCATGATTAACAGTCATGCGCTCTGCCAACTGAGCTAAGGAGGAATATAAAATTGTCTTTAACGAAGTTCACCCCTTATCGGGGTAAACTTCGCAAAGTATTGTGTC
>JAFYOG010000033.1 GCA_017560285.1 Clostridia bacterium | reverse complement strand
GCCTGCATTCCGAAAAAACGCTTTCAAACACCGATTTAAAGCCGTAACGGCTGTTTGCGCCTGCAAAATAGTTCATATAATACACCCCGAACAATATTATTAACCTATATTTGCCATAATATGCGCAAAAATAAAAACGGTTCAAAACGAACCGTTTTTTTAATTAATTATTCGAAATTAATTATTCGAAAAAGTATTGAGGGTCTACAAAAACTCCGTCGATGCTAACCGCAAAGTTAAGCACGGTTTTGCCTGCGGTAAAGCCGGTTTTGCCCGCCGTACCTATAACTCTGCCGTCGTTAACAATGGTGCCTACCCGTATATCGTCGTATTCTTCCAAATGGAAATAATAGCTGTAAATACCGTAGCCGTGATATATAACCACCGTGTTGCCGGTGGTGGCAAGGCTGCCGCAATAAACTATTTCGCCCTTTTGCGCCGCCCTAACCTTCGTGCCTTCCTCAAGCTCATAAACAAACCCTTCGCAGGTATGGGCGCCAACACCGCCCTCGCTGCCGGGTACGCCAAGGTTAACCTTTTTGCCAAAGCCAAACTTGTGGTTGCCGCTTACGGGGTGCTTAAGCATAGGCGAGGTTTCGGAATATTTAAAATAAGGCTCTTCTATTTCGGGTCTTTTTGCGGTTGCAGCCGCCATTGCCTGGCGGAATTCCGCAATTTTTTCGGGGGAAAGGCAAGCGGTATATTCCTCGGTGGTGGCGTTAATAGGTGTCCAAATACCGCCGTCGGGCGCTTTAACCTTAATATCCTTAGAAATACTGTCAGCCGCGCTGTTTATGGTGATAGAATAGGTTTTTTCTTCCTCTGCGGTCAGGCGGTTTAAGCCAATGGGCAGAAACGCAACCGAGGTATCCTCGTCAATCTTATCGAACCCTATTCCGTTCATATCCAAAAGGGTGGTAACACCGGTTTCCTCGCCTGCGTTAAGGTTTTGGGCAAACACCTTTATAATCTGCCCCGCGGTGTAATTATCCTTAATATCCGCACCCAAGGTTGCGGGCAGGTCGTAAAGCAGATTAAACTTATATTCCGCACTGCCAAAGGCGCGGGCGCTGTTTTTGTTGCTCCATTCAACCTTCATATCAACCGCAATCACCGTATCTACCGAAAGGTCAAGCTGCGAAATGCTGTCGATATTATATTCGGTACCGCTTGCGGTAATATAGCTTACCTCGGTAACGGTGTAGGGTAAAATTTCGTTGCCGGGGGTAAAGGTTATTTGGTTATCAAACCCTTTAAGAATAACGTAGGTTTCGTTACCGCTTCCGTAATATTCGGGTGAATATTCGTAAAGAACGTCGTCGGATTTATAATAATTCCAAACCGAATCCACAGGCAAAACAACCGTTTCGCTGTCGCCGCTTATAACCTTCATGGTGGGAAGGAAATAATTGGAATAAAGGTAAGCAAGCTCGTTTCTAAGCAAAAGCTGCTTTGCATCGCCGCTGTCCAAAACGTAAAGCTCCTTTTGCGGGTCCACCAAAATACAGCCCGTTGCGTTAAGGGTGGGGTACAGCTTATATTCGTCGCTCTTGCCGTCGTGGTGGCAGGTTATAATCATAGGCGATTCGCCGTCCACCTCGCGTATAGAGCTGTCGGTGTGCTGTGCGCCGTTCATAATATCCAAATAAAATTCTATATCGGCGGCAGTATCTATAACCGTTGTACTCGCGTTGGGGGAAATTACGGTGATTTTATTTACGTTTTCAAGGGATAGCCCCTTGTTGGTATTTAAAACCAAATATAATACCATAAGCAAAAGGGGTAAAAGAAATATAAAAGCCAGCGTGCCGTTTTTGCGTTTGTTGCCTCTTGCCATATTCTGCCTCCGTAAAAATTATATATTACTGAATTATTTTAGCCCATAATGCAAATTATGTCAATAACAGAATTTATAATTAACAAATAAATTACAGGTGATTTTGCAATGGAATATAAAGCTTTTGCCGATGGTGTTAAGGATTTCTTTTCCCGCTGCGACGATTTCTTCTGCCGAGAGGGCAACCTTAACGGCGCTCGGTTTTCGGTTTTGTCCTTGCGGGGGGTAACCTCCCGCGATTTTATTTCCGAATCGGTGCTTCGCCCTATGCTAAACAAAGATATAGCAAGCTTTAACGGCGATTTCGGTTCCTTGCTTGAATGCCCAAGCATTACCGCGGTGGATACCGTACCCTCTGCCGCCGATTTTATAGCCAAGGGCGAAACTCTTGTGCTTATACAAAACCAAAACGGCTTTTTTAAAACCCTTATCAACGCTCAGCTTACACAGGGCAGGGGTATTAAAGAGCCCGACAGCGACGTAACCGTTCGGGGCCCCAAGGCGGGCTTTACCGAGGATTGCGAAAAAAACGTTGCAATGCTTCGCAAATATATAAGAACCCCAAATCTAAAGCTTTTGGGCTTTAACGTAGGTGATATTTCTTCCACAAGGGTAATTGTCGCTTACGTCGATGGCAGGGCAGATACCGCCCTGGCAGGTAAAATAGCAACCCGTATTTCTAACCTTAAAGCAAGCGTTATAACCGACAGCGCCCATATTGCAATGCTTATCTGCGGAAGGCAAAATCGGCTTTTGCCCACCTGCGGCAGCAGCGAAAAGGTAGATAAGGTTGCAAGCAAGCTTATGGCGGGCAGAATTGCAATTATCGTTGACGGAAGCCCCTTCGTGCTTACCTTGCCTTATTTGTTTATCGAGGGATTGCAATCCGCCGAGGATTATCTGCACACCCCTTATTATGCCACATTTATACGAGCTTTACGGTTGTTTGCAATGCTTTCGGCAATATTCGCCCCCGCAATACTTTGCGCGGCGGTAAACTATAACCCAAACCTTATGCCTGCAGAATTTTACGGCATAATTAAAGAATCCCGCAAGGAAATACCAATATCCTTCTTTTGGGAAATAATATCTATTTTACTGCTGTTCGAGGTATTGCGGGAGGTTGGTGTGCGTATGCCCCGCACCGTGGGTGATGCGGTGGGCATAGTGGGCTCGGTAATTTTGGGCAACACGGCGGTGGAGGCGGGCATAGTTTCGTCGGTAGGGGTTATAACCGTTGCCTTTTCGGCGGTATGCGCCTTTATAACCCCCGCCTTTATGTACGTTATCGTTCTTGCAAGGGTGGCGGTTCTTATCGCCGCAGAGCTTTTGGGGATTTGGGGGCTTATAGCCTCTGCCGTAGTTTTATTTTTAATGATATGCTTTAAAAAAAGCTTCGGCACACCGTATTTTTACCCCATTATACCCTTTAACGCAAAAGCTTTTTGCGATACGGTTATCTGCAACCCCAAAAAGACCTTGGGCAGAAAAGAAAAGCTTAATAAAAAGGGCTAACCAAAGGGGCTTTTGCATAAGCATAAAAAAGGTGATGCTTATGCTGTTTAACAAAAAAATAAAATTTTCGGTTTCGGAAGCTATAATAAAAGAAGATTTTTATGCCGACGATAAAACGGCGGTTTTGCGGGTAAATTTGCGCTTTCCCCAAATAACCTGCCCAAAAACCGACCCGCTTTTTAAAACCGCCGCCCCGTTTTATAAAAATCTTGCAGATAGCTTTTACGGCTATTGCAAGGAAAGCCTTTTGCCCGTTGCGTTAAAGGCGTATAAGGAATCCCAAGGGCAGTTTAACCCCTATTCTGCCGTAATGCAGTGGGAAAACACCTTTTTAAGCGAAAAACACCTTTCGGTACTGCAAAAAATATCGGTTTCCAACGGCAATACCCCGCCCGTTACCGCCGTAAAAACACAGGTGTGGGAACGGCAAAAGGGAACAAAATGCAGCGTTTGGGATTTTATATCAAAAACCAATATAAACGAGCTTTTGGCAAAATACCCTCACTTAAATAAAAAAATGTTGGGGTTACAGCTTTTTACCCTATGCGAAAACGGGGTAACGGTTTACGATTTAAAGGGAAATTGCACAAAAATTAATACGTAAAACCAACAAAATATCCAAAAACGTCCTACGGGGCGTTTTTTTGTTTACAAAGCCAAAAAAGTATGTTATTATAAAAGATAAGTTTACATACAGGAGAATTTTATGAAAAAACATCTTTCGCAGCTTTTGTGCCTTGTGTTAATAATGGCACTGTTTATCCCCTGCGTGTCTTTTCCCGCTTCGGCGGCAACATACCGCACAGGTGCGAACGGCGCTTCCACCTCTTATGCAAATTCGGTATATTATCAAAATTTCCTAAAGGTGCCCATAACAGGCGATAACGTAACCGACGTTTTGGCTATTGCGCTTTCTCAGCTTGGCTACCACGAAGGCGGCAGTACAAGCGATATGTCCGGTAAATCCTCCAGCGCAGGCAACTATACTGAATATAACTACAATATGGGTAAAAGCCTTATCGGCGCATACGGCGGCAGTGCTTACCCTTGGTGCGCTTCCTTTATATCTTGGTGCTTATATCAATCCCATTGCACCAATCAGGGCAGCGAAAGCGATTTGTGCCGTAATCACGTTGGCGATTCCCGCTATATCTGGCGCGAAATCGGCTGCGGCGCGTGGACTCCTAACCTTAGGTCTGCGGGCTGCTGGCAATATTCCGCAAGCAAAGGCGGAAGCTACACACCCAAATCCGGCGACCTTATATTCTTCCGCAACAACGCCCATATAGGTATCGTTCTTTATTGCGAGGGCGGCACCATATATACCGTAGAGGGCAACACCTCCGATGCTTCCGGTCTCGAACCCGAGGGCGGCGGGGTTTATTATAAGAGCTATTCCGTAAACTCTTCTCTTATCGATGGTTACGGCACAATGCCTTACGTAAAGAACGAAAACGTTAAAAAGATAGATTACAGCGGTAAAAACCCCACCGCAGGCTATTACATTGCAAACGCAACCAAATACGTTTATGCCGATGCGGCTTGCACAAGATACGCCTATTACGGCGACGGCGTTCAGTGCTACCTTCCCAAGTATACTATGATAATGGTAGAATCTGTTACCGCCGACGGTGTTGGTCTTAAAATCACCTACGACGGCGTAGAGGGCTACGTTAAGAACACTCTCGATACCGCCCGTATGCTTCAAATTACCTCTACCGAGGCATTGGAAGGCCCCGAAGCCAACCTTGCATCCAACCGCAATTATACCGTTTCGGTTACCAACAGCCCTATCGTAGAACCCGAATGGGGAACCAACTATTCCGCATCCTTAACCGACGGCAAGGCGGCAAATATATTTAATTACGGCGACGGCAGCTGGTTTGCACTTAGCGTAAACCACAACGCCCCCGGTTACGTTGGCAGTATCACCGTAGATTTCGATAAGGTTTGCAATATATCAAAGCTCCGTTTGCACCTTGCAAACCAAACCGACGGCGCTGTAAAAGCACCCAAATCTATTACCGCATACGGTTCTGTTGACGGCGTAAATTACAGCAAAATCGGCACTATGCCCTTAAAGAGCGACGCAGACAAGATTTATTGGTCTAATTTAGATCTTTCCAACGTTACCGCAGGCTCTGTTAAGTTCGAATTTGCCCTAGACGGCACCTTCGCCTACGTTAACGAAATAGAGGTTCACGGCACCGCCACAAGCCAAGCTTATCCCATAGTTCCCGATGAAGGCGATAAACCCACCGAAGGCGATAAACCCACCGAAGGCGATAAACCCACCGAAGGCGATAAGCCCGTTGAGTACGAAAAATACAGCCTAAGCTTTAATGCAAACGGCGGCATCGGCGAAATCGTCGGTGTTACCTTAGATAACAACACCAGATTTACTCTTCCCCAAAACAGCTTTACCGCTCCTGCCGGTATGCGGTTTAAGTGCTGGGAAGTAAACGGCACCCAATATAACGCCAACGACGTTATTACAATAACAAATAATACCGTTGTTACCGCAATTTGGGAGAAAATTTCCGAAGAACCTCCCCACAACCAATCCCTTCGCGGCGATATTAACGCAAACGAAAGCATCGATGCCCGCGATTACCTTCTTTTAAAGCGTGCGTATTTCGGCACATACACAATGGAATGCGCCCCCGCGGTTGCAGATATAAACGATAACGGCCAATTAGACGCCCGCGATTATCTGTTGCTAAAGCGTATGTACTTCGGCACCTATACCTTGGAAGAAGATTTAGTTTGGGTTTACAATCCGTAAAAATACAAAAAGAGCCTTAAAAGGCTCTTTTTTGTTGACATTTTACGCCAGATGTTGTATAATGGCTTATTAATATTTCGAGGTTTAGTATATATGATAATGGACCGCAAGGGTAACGTTCTGCAGGACGATACCGTTCAGGACAAAACCCTAACCTTTTTATACAATAACTTTTTCGGCAGAATATTGCTAAAATTGCTTTGCCGCAGGTTTATTTCCAACCTTGGCAGAATGTATATGAACTCCCGTTTTTCTAAAAAACGCATAAACAAGCTTATTAAGTCGGAAAATATCGATATGACTCAATACGAGCAACGGTCTTTTTCTTCCTTTAACGATTTTTTCACCCGCAAAATTTTAGAAGGAAAGCGAAGCATAGATAATTCCCCCGAAGCTTTAATTTCCCCCGCCGACAGCAAGCTTACCGTTTACGATATAAACGAAGATTCGGTTTACAGCATAAAGGGCTGTGATTACAACATCCAGCAATTATTAATGGATAAAGACCTTGCCAAGGAATTTGCAGGGGGCAAATGCCTTATCTACCGCCTTACGGTAGATAATTATCACCGTTATTGCCATATCGATAACGCAAAAGAGCTTTCCCGCCGCTTTATAAAGGGCATATTACATACCGTAAACCCCATTGCATTGGTTAAGCACGACGTATACGGCAAAAACTGCCGCGAGCTAACCCTGTTCCAAACCGAAAACTTCGGCCCCGTGGCATATATAGAAATAGGCGCAATGATGGTTGGCAGAATAAACAACTATCCCGCCGAAGATAAGGTACAAAAGGGCGAGGAAAAGGGTTATTTTTCCTTTGGCGGCTCTACCATAGCGGTGCTTTATAAAAAGGATACCGTAATTATAGATAAAGATATATCAGAAAACAGCAAAAAGGATATCGAAACCACCGTGCTTTACGGCGAACGTGTGGGAACAAAAAAGATATAAGGTAGCAAAATATGGATATAAAAACCAATCTTCTCTGCCTAAAATCCCATAGCCTTACCACCGCAGAGCTTTACCCTTATATTGCATATATAAATTGCGACGGCACCCCAAAGGATATATTGTTTAACTCCTTGGTGTTGGATTACAGCCAAACCGAATGCCGCATTACCCAATGGGAAAACGCAATTTACACCCTTTTCCGCAACGGCGAAAATCTAAGGGCATTAGATGCCGCCGCAGGCGATATAAAGGGCTATTTGGGCTTAAGCAACGATTACCGTTGGGACGTATATATTGCCGCCCCCGTTCCCGTTAAATCAAGGGAATATTTCGGCGATATAAACGGCAACGGCATAGCCGAAAAGCTTTTAACCGATTCCGATTGCGGCCGTGCCTGCTCTTGGTTTGCCGATAATATAACCCGTCGCTTTAAGGCTTGCGGCTTTGCAAATATTAACCTTGCAGGCTGGTTTTTTGCAGAAGAAAACCAAAATTTAGCCGACGTTATCACCTTAAAGGGATATAACTGCATTTTCGCAAAAAATTGCAATCTAACAACCGAAAGCGGCGATAAAGCAATTCTCGCCTCTGCAATTTCCCAAACCCAACCCCAGCGTAAGCTTTATAACGACCTTTACAACGCTATTCAGCAGCTTGCTTCTACCCCAATGCCCATAGCGGAAACGGTTTTAGATACACCCAAATTTTCCGCCCCGATTACAGAAGACGTATTTAAGGCAGCGGAAGAACCCAAAACGGAAGCAGAAGCCGAAATTGTAACCGAGCCCGAAATTGCAACCGAGGAAATTAAAACCGAACCCAAAGCAGAGGTAAGGGAAACCGTAACCCTTCGCAAGGAATGCATTACCGACCCTGCGGATAACCTAAAATCCATTGTTTTGGATATAGATATTTCCACCGGCTCGCCTTGCCCGCCCCCTTGCCAAATGGCACCGCCCGCACCCTCTGAACCCACCAAAAAGTGCGATGATTACAAGAAAAAGCTTGCTATCGGCGCAGGTATTGCCGCCGCATTGCTTGGCATAGCGTATATATTCAAAAAATCCAAATAAAAGAAAAAAGCCTTGCAAAAGCAAGGCTTTTTTCTATGCGCCCAAAACCGCGCAAAAGGTGGCAAAAACAATAACGCCGCCGCTTAATGCCAACCCCTTAATTAATCCGTATATAAAACCGTCTTTATCAAGGGCAGTGGTTTTTGCTATGCTAAAAAGTTCTTTCATTTTTCGCATCTCCTTTTCTTTTGTTTGCAAGGCTATTATACAAAACGGCGTGTACCATAAAACGGACAGTAAATCTACTTTTACAAAAAAGAAAAACCGCCTTTTTATCGGCGGTAATTCTTTTTGGCATTTTTTAAAATAAGCCTGTTTCCGTCACGGCAGAAGGAGTATAAACTGCCGAAACGGAAGGGAAGTGTGATATTAAAAAATATAATATTACAAAACCCTTTTCGGCGTTTAAAATCCAACTGTTATCGAAAAAAGCCCAAATAAAATCTACCGTAAAAATTTACAGGTCATCCGCATCCTGAACAGGCATTTCACCGTTTCTTGCAATACCCGTATAGCTGCCCAAAACGTCGGTGTCGGAATACATATTGCTCCCGTATTGCGTTACGGACGTATCGAAATATCCTGCACCTTTTATATCGTTGGGGCTTGCTTGGGGATGAGGATGCAAAAACGGATGAAAAAGCTTATCTGCTTGGTTAATGCTTTGGGGAAACCTGTAGTGTCGTCGTTTTCCCATTTTTGTGATGCTCCTGTCCGAACGAATTTTTATCTTCGTTCAACAGTATTATTGCCTGCACAGCGTTTTTTATACCTTGTTTTCGGTTGACAAAATTTGTAAAATATTATATAGTTATAACCGAAAGCAGGTGGATTTATATGCGTATAATAGGAATAGATTACGGCGATGCCCGCGTTGGCATAGCGGTAAGCGACGAAACCGAATTTTTAGCATCGGCAAACTGCACCCTTAACGTAAGCGGAATGCGTGATGCCGCCCAAAAAACAATAAATAAAATAAAAGAGCTTAACGGCGCAAAAATAGTTTTGGGTCTCCCCAAGAATATGGACGGCAGCGAATCCTTCCGTGCCGAAAAAACCTATGCCTTTGCCGATATGCTAAAGGCGGAATTAGATATGGAAATTATTTTTATAGACGAACGCCTTTCCACCGTCGAAGCCTATACCTATATGAACATTACCGATTTTAACGGCAAAAAACGCAAAAAGGTTATCGATGCCCTCTCTGCCCAAATCATTTTGCAATCCTATTTGGATAAGAATAGGAAATAACGTTTTTTGGTTGACAATTTATTTTTTGTATAGTATAATACGCCTTGCTGTGGTTTTCCTTAAAATCACAGCAGGCGAGTTTTATACAATAATTTCGGGGTGTGGCTCAGTTTGGTAGAGCGCGTCGTTCGGGACGACGAGGCCGAAGGTTCGAATCCTTTCACTCCGACCAAAAGCAGGTAAATCCTGCTTTTTTTATTTTCCTATTGCAATTTTGCTACAAAAGTAGTAAACTAAAGTCGGTAATATAGTTAATAATATATATAATACTAATTAGGGCAAGGCATATGGCTGTAAAATCGCAAAAAGTAAGCCGCGCAACCACCGTTGTTTTCTTGGCTGTTCAGGCTGTTTTATATTATTTCATACTTACCGCAGGCGGGAGCCTGCTTAAGTGGACTTCCTATGCATCTATAGTTTTGTGCTTTCTGTTTGCGCTGTTGCATTACGGCAGGGAAAACAGATTTATAATTTTAGGGCTTGCTTGCACGGTGGGGGCAGATTATTTTTTGGTTGCCG
>JAFYOG010000199.1 GCA_017560285.1 Clostridia bacterium | reverse complement strand
GCATTATCCTTTTTGTAATGGAGCTGATGCTCTAACGCCGCCCAGGAATCCATTGCGATGGTGCGAAGCTGAACCTCTACCTTCATAGGGCGTTTTTCCTTGGCAAGGAATATGGGCACGCTTACTATTAAATGCAGGCTTCGGTAGCCGTTGGGCTTGGGGTTTTGTATATAGTCCTTGCGGGCTATAACCGTAATATCATCCTGCCCCGTTAATGCATCGGCAATGGCGTAAACGTCCTTTGGGAAGGCGCAAATTACCCTTACACCCGCTATATCGTTAAGGTTATCCTCGATGTTGGATACAGAAAGAGGCAGACCCATTTTCTTTAGCTTATCGGTTATGCTGGGAAGTGATTTTAGCCTTGTTTTTATGCTGTTTATGGGGTTGCGGTCGTATTGCAGGGAATATTCCTCGTTAAGCACGTTAAGCTTGGTTTCGATTTCCATCATTGCACAGCGGTAATATGCCATAAGCTTTTGAAAACGCGCCATATATTCCTTGCCCAACTGCAAAACGTCGGCAGTGAAGGCAAGCTCTAACTGATGTTTTATTTTATCTTCAACGTAAGGTTCCATATTAATTTCCTTTATAAATTGTCCAGCGCCATTGCAAGAATTTCCGCATGGTCCCCTGCCAAGGGGTTTTCGCCCATTGCTTTATAGCTGTAATCGGCGCTTATGCCGCTTTTATCCTTGCTTTTGGTTACCTTAAAGGTATATCTGTTATCGTTGCCGTTAAGTGCTATTTCGAAAATGGTTTTATCCCCAAAGGGTATGGTTTTGTAAGAAATACCGTACCAAGCAACCTCTGCCGCATCGTCAGCTGCCTTTAGGGCGGTTGGGTCTTCTATATCGGCAAGAAAGGGTACCGTAATAATGCGGGTACGAGGGTCGCGGTTAGGGGTAGACGCCACGTTAAGCTGACGAAGGGATTTTACCTTTAGGCAGGTTTCCTCCATCAATTCTCTTGCGGCGGCGGTGTAGACGTCCTCGGTCATTTCTAAAAATCCGCCGGGGAATGCAAGCTTGCCAAGGCAAGGGTGGCCGCCGCGCTTTATTAGCAGCACCTTGCCGTCTTTTATAATAATTATGTCAACCGTAACAGACGGTCTTTCGAACTTGGTTACATCGTATTTTGCAAGAAATTCCGATTCTGTCAAGCCGTTTTTATCTCTTAGTTCTTCCATAGCTATTACCTGTTTTTTTACAAAGGTTTCTTTTGGATAAGGTTGTTTCTGCGAGGGTAATCCTTGGGGGTGTTCTTAATCTTTTTAATTACCACAAGGGTATGCTTATATTCGTACTCGGGCACGGTTATATTGATTATGTTAACCAATTCCCCGCCGAGAATTTTTATTGCGGCTTCTGCCTCTGCCGCTTCCTCGGCGCCCTTTTCGCCCTTCATTGCCACAAAATAACCGCCGTTCTTTACAAAGGGCATACACCATTCGCAAAGGACGTTAAGCCTTGCAACGCCGCGGGCAACGGCGATATCGAAGCTTTCGCGGTATTGGGGCTTTACAGAAAGCTCCTCTGCCCTGCCGCAAAGGGTTTTTAGGTTGTTTATGCCCGCCTTTTTTGCGGTATCGGCAACGTAGGTAAGCTTTTTTGCGGTGGCATCGTTAGAGGTTATAACGCAATCCGGCGCTCCCAACGCCAAGGGCAACGACGGAAAACCGCCGCCGCAGCCAACGTCGATAACGCTTTTGCCAACGAAAAGGTTGGTATCTAACAAGGTTAAGCTATCCCAAAAATGCAACAGACCCACGCCCTTTTCGTCGGTAAGGGCGGTAAGGTTCATATTCTTATTCGTTTCGCAAAGGCATTGACCGATAATATCAAGAGATTGACATTCTTTATCGGTTAATTGGGGACGGTATTTTTTTGTAAGGGTTGAAAATGACATACTTTACTTCCTTTGGGAAAGATAGATAAGCAACACCGAAATATCAGAGGGCGAAACGCCGCTTATGCGGGATGCTCTGCCGATGTTTTCGGGGCGAAGCTTTTGAAGCTTTTGACCTGCCTCTAAGCGCAAGCCCTTTATTTGGGTGTAATCGATATCGGGGGGGAGCTGTTTTTCCTCCAGCTTGGCAAAGCGTTCTACCTCGGCAAGCTGACGCTTGATATAGCCCGAATATTTTATCTCGGTTTCGGCGCGGGAAAGAAGAATATCGTCGTATTCCCTCTCGTCCCCCGAAAGCGCGATAATATCGGATATAAAAATGTTGGGACGGCGCAAAAACTCTGCCTTTACTATACCTGCGCCCGTGCGGGCAAAGCCCCGTTCCTCGTATAGGTCGTCAAGTGCTTTGGATGCCTTTATGCTTTCGTGCTCTAAATTATAAATAATTTCTTCTAATGCAGATTCGGTCTTTAAAAATTCGTTATAGCGTTCCTCGCTTATTAAACCAAGCTCGTAGCCCTTGGGCAACAAGCGGGTTTGGGCGTTATCCTGCCTTAACAGCAGGCGGTATTCGCTGCGGGATGTCATCATTCGGTAGGGCTCGTTGGTGCCCTTGGTAACCAAATCGTCGATAAGGGTACCTATGTAGCTTTCGCTTCTTAAAAGAACGAACGGGTCTTTGCCCTGCACCTTTAAAGCGGCGTTTATACCTGCAATAAGACCTTGGGCGGCGGCTTCCTCGTAGCCCGAGCTGCCGTTAAACTGACCTGCGCCGTACAAGCCGTTTATATGGCGGAATTCTAAAGAATTTGTAAGCTGTAAAGGGTCGCAGCAATCGTATTCTATGGCGTATGCGGTACGCATAAACACGGCGTTTTCCAAGCCCTCTATGCTGTGAACGAGCTGAAGCTGAACCTCCTCGGGCAGAGAGCTTGAAAGCCCCTGCAAATAAACCTCTTTGGTGTCAAGCCCCATAGGCTCTACAAATATTTGATGCCGTTCTTTATCGGCAAAGCGAACCACCTTATCCTCTATACTTGGGCAATAACGGGGGCCTGTGCCGTGGATTACCCCGGAATATAAGGGGGAACGGGAAAGGTTATCCCTGATAATTTGATGTGTTTTTTGGTTGGTGTACGCCACGTAGCAGGGCATAAGGTTGGGCTTAGAGGGATAGAAGCCGAACATTACGGCGGGGTCATCCCCATCCTGACGCTCTAATTTGGAATAATCTATGCTGTCGGCGTGAATTCTTGGGGGAGTGCCGGTTTTAAAGCGAACAAGCTTTACCCCAATATCCTGCAAGGATTTAACCAAGCGGTTTGCGGGCAAAGTGTTATCGGGGCCTGATTCATAAGCCTCCTCGCCCACAATTATTCTGCCCCCTAAAGAAGTGCCCGTGGCAATAATTACGCATTTTGCGGGGTAAAAGGCACCGAAAGAGGTTACAACCCCCTTTACGGTATTATCCTCGGTTACAATCTCGGTAACCTCGCACTGCTTTAGCATTAGGTTGGGGGTGGCTTCCACAGCCTGCTTCATATAATCGCGGTAGCGCACTCTGTCGGATTGCATTCTTAAGGAGCGAACCGCAGGGCCTTTAGATGCGTTAAGCATACGGCTTTGAAGCATTACGTGGTTTGCCGCCTTGCCCATTTCGCCGCCCAATGCGTCGATTTCGAAAACCAAATGGCCCTTGCCCGTACCGCCGATAGAGGGGTTACAGGGCATATTGCCCACAAGGTCGAGTGTAAGGGTAAAAAGGGCGGTTTTTGCGCCCATTCTTGCGGCGGCAAAGGCGGCCTCGAGCCCTGCGTGGCCCGCGCCGATAACCGCTATATCTAATTCTTCGGAAACGTATTTTTGCATAATTTCACCTATACCAAAGTGATTTATTTGCCCACGCAGAAGTGGGAAAAGATTTCGTTAACTATATCCTCGCTTACGGTTCTTCCGTCTGCCTCTGCCAAGGCGGAAAGGGCAAGCTCTATATCCATACCCGCAACGTCCTGTGTAAAGCCGTTTAGTGCGTTAACCGCGCTTTCTACCGCGCCCGCGGCGTTAACTATTGCGGCGCACTGACGGGCGTTTACCACGATTTCGTCAGATTCGTTAATATTCCCCGCGCCGAACATTTGGGCAACGGCGGTTACCAAATCTTCTATGCCGTCGCCGCTTTTTGCGCTTATAAAAACGGTGTTTTTAAAGGGCAAAACGGGGATTTCTGCGGAAATATCGGTTTTGTTTATTATACAAAGAGTGCTGTCGGCTTTGTTCGATTGCAAAATAGCGTTTATAAGGGCGTTATCATCATCGTCCACCCCGCGGGAGGCATCGAACACGGCAAGGATAAGCTCGGCGGTGTTTATTGCCTGCTTGCTTTTTTCTATGCCGATTTTTTCTACCGTATCTTCGCTTTCTCTTATACCTGCGGTATCCGAAAGGCGCAACAGCAGGTCGCCAAGGCGTACGGTTTCGGTAACTATATCCCGCGTTGTACCTGCAATATCGGTAACGATTGCCCGTTCCTCGCCGCAAAGGCGGTTAAGCAGCGAGCTTTTGCCTGTGTTGGGCTTGCCCACGATGGCGGTGGGTATGCCCTCGCTTATTGCCTTGCCGTAGGTATGGGTGCCTGCAAGGCGGTTTAACTTATCTTTAACCGCAACAAGGCGGGAACGCATTTCGGGTACGGAAACGTCTGTCATATCCTCGTCGGGGTAATCTATATAAGCATAAACCGAAGCGGCAAGCAGCTTTAAATCGTCGTAAATTTCGCCGAGAGCGCGGCTTAAAGAGCCGTTTGCCTGCTTGGATGCGATGGATAAATGCTTTTCGGTTTTGGAATCGATAATTCCGCCGATAGCCTCGGCCTGGGTAAGCGTGATTTTGCCGTTAATAAAGGCGCGGCGGGTAAATTCGCCGGGCAAAGCCATAGAAGCGCCGTTTTTTAACGCGGCGGCAAGTAGCTTTTGGGTTACGAGCAAACCGCCGTGGCAGTAAAGCTCGGCAACGCATTCCCCCGTGAAGGAACGGGGGGAATGGAACAAAACGCACATACCGTCGTCGAACACGCCGGATTCGTCACAGAACGAGCCGTAATAGGTTACGCCGTGAAGCTTTTGGGCGAAACGGGATGCAGATGCGGGTATAAATAGCTTTTCGGCTATGCTGAAGGCATCCTCGCCGCTTATTCTTATTAATGCAACACCGCCCTTGCCCTGGGGGGTACCTATTGCCGCTATGGTGCTCATAAAACATACTACTCCATTTTATTTTAATTCATTATAACCGTTTTTAGCCAATAAATCAATAATTTTCGCGCAACAAAGGGGCTGTTATTATAATTATTTTTAAAATAACTATATACTTTTTGGGGTTTTTGTGTTAGAATGGTGTTTGTATAATTATTTGAATTATTTTTTGGAGTGAATATAAATGGGTATTATTAAAAAGCTGTTCGGCAGTTACAGCCAACGTCAGCTTAAAAAGATTGAACCTTTGGTTCAGAAAATAGAAGCGTTGGACAGCGTTTATGCCGCAATGTCCGACAGCGAATTAAGAGGTCAGACCGATATTCTTAAAGCCCGCCTTAATAAGGGCGAAACCTTGGACGATATTCTGCCCGAAGCCTTTGCCACCGTGCGTGAGGCTTCTTGGCGCGTGCTTGGCAAAAAGCATTACAGAGTACAGCTTATAGGCGGTATTATTATACACCAAGGCAGAATTGCCGAAATGAGAACAGGCGAAGGTAAAACCTTGGTGGCTACCCTGCCCGCATATCTTAATGCTCTTAACGGCAAGGGCGTGCATATTGTTACCGTTAACGATTATCTTGCAAAGCGCGACAGCGAATGGATGGGCAATATTTACCGCTATTTGGGCTTGACGGTTGGCTTGGTTATTCAGGGCTTGGATTCTGCCCAAAAGCAAGAAGCATATAATGCCGATATTACCTACGGTACCAACAACGAATATGGTTTTGATTACCTGCGGGATAATATGGTGGTTTATAAAAATCAGGTTACCCAGCGCGGCCACGAATTTGCCATTATCGACGAAGTAGACTCTATTCTTATTGACGAAGCAAGAACCCCCTTGATTATTTCCGGTGCAGGCGGCGAATCCGGCGAAATGTACCAAAAGGCAGACGATTTTGTTAAGCGCCTTAAGTGCTACCGCATTAAAGAATTCGATGCTAAAAAGAGCGACGAGGATATTGCAGAGGATTATATAGTTGACGAAAAGGCAAGAAGCTGTATGTTTACGTCGGCAGGTCTTGCCAAGGCGGAAAAATATTTCGGCATAGAAAACATAGGCGAGGGCGAGCACCAAGAGCTTATGCACTTCCTTAACAACGCAATCCGCGCCCGCGGCATTATGCAAAGGGATATAGATTACGTTATGCAGGACGGCAAGGTTGTTATCGTCGATTCCTTTACCGGCAGAATTATGCCCAGCAGAAGGTTTTCTAACGGCTTGCACCAAGCTATCGAGGCTAAGGAAGGGGTTAAGGTTCAGAACGAAAACCGCACCCAAGCCACCGTTACCTTCCAGAACTATTTTAGAATGTATAAAAAGCTTTCGGGTATGACGGGTACCGCCATGACCGAGGAAAGCGAATTCCGCGAAATTTATAATCTTGACGTGGTGGAAATCCCCACCAACCGCCCTATGGCAAGAAAGGACCACAACGACGAGGTTTATAAAAATATCCGCGGCAAGACCGAGGCTATCGTTAAGCAGATAGAGGCCTGCCACGCAAAGGGTCAGCCCGTTTTGGTTGGTACGGTTTCGGTAGAAAAGAGCGAACTGCTTTCTAAGGTGCTTAAGGCAAGGGGTATTCCCCACAACGTGCTTAACGCGAAGTACCACGAAAAGGAAGCCGAGATTATTGCACAGGCAGGTAAGCCCGGCGCTATTACCATTTCCACCAACATGGCGGGCAGAGGTACCGATATTATTCTTGGCGGTAATGCGGAATTTATGGCTAAGGACGCATTGCGTAAGGAAGGCCTTGACGATTATATGCTTTACGAAGCCACCAACCACGGTGCCACCGACGATGCGGAAATTCTTGCGGCAAGAGCCCATTATAACGAGCTTAAAGCCAAATTTGAAGAAGAAATACGCCCCGATGCGGAAAAGGTTATTGCCGCGGGCGGTTTGTATATTTTGGGTACCGAACGCCACGAAAGCCGCCGTATAGATAACCAGCTTCGCGGCCGTGCAGGCAGACAGGGCGACCCCGGCGAAAGCAAATTCTTCCTTTCGATGCAGGACGACCTTATGCGGTTGTTTGCGGCGGACAGAATTATAGGTATTGTAGAAGCGTTGCGCCTGCCCGAGGACCAGCCTATTTCGGCAGGTATACTTTCCAATTCTATCGAAAGCGCACAGATGCGTATAGAAGGCGCAAACTCCGAGCGCAGAAAGAGAGTGCTTCAGTACGACGACGTTATGAACGTTCAGCGCGAAAGCATTTACCGCGAGCGCCGTCTTGTTTTGAACGAAAGCGACGTTTCGGATAAAATCAAAAATATGCTTAAGACCTACGTTAACGATTCGGTTGCCCACTTTACAAGCGCAGAGGTTGCCGACGATTGGGATTTGGACGGTTTAAGAAGCGAATTTAAGGGTATTCTTTGCGGCGACGAGGATTTTAGATACGACCAAACACAGCTTTCGGAAGTTGCTCCCGACGATATTGCACAGGTTCTTATAGAACGGGGTAACGCCCTTTTGCAAAAGCAGGAGGAAATTTTTACCCCCGAAATATTCCGTCAGGTAGAACGCACGGTTTTGCTTAGAAACGTAGATATGAACTGGATAGAGCATATTGACGCTATGGACGACCTTAAGGAAAGCGTCGGCTTGAACGCATATGCACAGCGGGACCCTGTTGTGGAATACAGAATTCAGGGTATGAATATGTTCGAGGAAATGTCTTCGGTAATAAGAGCAAACACCGTAAGAATGCTGCTTACCGTACGCCCCCGAGAGGATTCTACACAGCGCAAGCAGATTTTGAACGGCACAGTTGCATCCGACGGCAAGGCGGTTAAGCCTACCCCTGCCAAAAAGGCAGAAAAGGTCGGCCCCAACGACCCCTGCCCCTGCGGAAGCGGATTAAAATACAAAAAGTGCTGTGCAGGAAAAGAAAACAAATAATTTAGAGGTATAAAATGGGATTCGGTGTAACGCTTTTAGGCTTTGCATTCCTTTTAATGCACGAAATAGGCGGCGGTTTTTTTGCCGCGTTGGTTATGGGCTACGGCTTCTTTCTTACCGCAAGGCTTAACAAAACCTTTTTGCACGCGGCTATTTCGTCGCTGTTTATTCTGCCCCGCGGCGCGGTGCAGATTTTGGCAACGGTAGGGTTAATAAATATTGATACTATGCCCTTGCTTAATACGGTTACATTTGTGCTGTTTATTGCGGCGTGGGCAACCACAAGCGTATTTTGGCTTAAGGGTGTTATAGAAATTGCAATAGAATGCGGCAGTGCAAAAATGGAACGGCAAGCCCGTTGGCGCTTGGTTGCAAGCGTTTTTGTGCTTATGCTTATTGCCGCAGGCTATTTGCTTAACACCTATGGAATTTTGGGGCTTTATGCAGGGCCGGTGCTTTCGGGTGTATATCTGCTTCAATATGCGTTGCTGTTTGTTCAGATTGCATTTATGCACACCTGCTTTGTGCTTATTACAAGTGAACGGCAATATGCAAAGGATAAGCAACAAATAGCCATAGAACGTGCAAAAGCCATAGAAAAGGCAAACAAGGCAAAGCAGGAAGGAGCAAGGCGCAGTGAAAAGCGCAGGTAAAGGCAGCGTTGCAAGGCGCAGTCGGTTTTTGCTTGCTTTGGGGTTTTTCTTCTTTATAAACCCCATCCCTTTGGGATTTGATATTCTGCCCGACGTTTTTGGGTGTATATTGGTTTATTTGGGGCTTAATCCGCTTGCTTACTTCGACGGTCAGACCGAAAGGGCGCGTAAATATTTTGGTTACCTTTTGGTTTTGGAAGCGGTGAATTTGCTGTTAAGCCGCGCTTTCGTAGGGTCGGCAATAGGTTCGAACCGAATGTTGGCGGTAAGCGCTGTTGCCATTGGGCAGGCAATACTTTATATTTTAATATTCAGGTCGCTTTTTAGCGGGATTTCTTATTTCGCAATGCGCAACAACCTTGATAAAACCTTGGAAAAATGCGACGGATGCGCTTTTTTAAGCTATCTTGCCTTTTTTGTTCGCATTGGCGCAACGGTTATACCCGAGCTGATGTATATTATCGAGCTTGAAAGCGAAAGCGGCAATATAACCTTAGAAAAGATAGACACTATCGAGGGTATAATGTCGGCAAAGCCTATGATAGTTATTTTGCTTTCGGTTTTGGCTTTGGTGGCAGGCGTGGCTTGGTTTATTTCCATAAAAGGCTTAACGGCTTTGCTTTTTACCGAGGGCAAAGAGGTTTTGGATGCCCGCTATGCAGAGGAATTTACAAGCAAGCCCGCATTGGTAAACATAAAAAGACTGCGCGGTTTTTGCTTTGCAATGTATTTTGCCTTGGCGTTTGCAACGGATATTTCGTTTGATAACAACCAAATTACCCCCATTTGGGCAATGTTTGGGTTAATTGCGGTTACGTCGTTTTTGGCAAAGGGGGTTGGCGGTTTAAAGCACAGCCGTTTTGTTGCGGTGTTGCCCGCAATAGGCTTTTTCGTTTGTAATTGGTTTAAAGTAAAATACGTGCCCTACGGTGCTATTGCGGTGAACGAAACCGACCTGCACATTGTTTTTATAAACTGCGGCTTGGCTGTTTTTGCGGCGGGGTCGGCAATAGTGTGCATTAGGCTGTTTTTAAAGGAGCTTAACGGAATTTGCCGTTACCTGTTGGGTACGGATGCACCCAACAACGGCGCATACCTTTGGTTCTGTTTAACCATGGCGTTATGGACGGCGGGTTACGTGGTGCCCTATTATTACGGTTATTTTTCTACGTTACGGTTGATATTTTCGGCGGTATTTATATACAAAACCGCAAAAACCCTAATGCAGATAAACGATGCTTATATAGAACGTGTTTCGCTTTACGGCGAATGAATTTTATAGCTTTAAAAACGGTTTGCAGAGCATTGCAAGCCGTTTTTGTTAATATAGCATAATATTATAATGAAATTTTGGCGAATATTACATTTTTTTAATGGCAAAAATAATTGACTTTAGTTTACAAGTGTGATATAATTAACACAAATATGGGATATTGTTCCCAAAATATTATTTTTTAGAAAGGAAACCCTTATCATGAAGAAGATTCTTGCAATCCTTCTCTCTACCGCAATGCTCGTTGCTATGTTCGCAGTAATGGCAGTTCCCACCTCTGCAGCAGCTCTTGCATTTGACGGTAGCTTCGACAGAGCTCTTGCAGGCGCAGACCTCAGCTTGCTCATCGACGAAGCATACTCCACCTCTGGTTTGGAATGGAGATATCACACCTCCTTCAAGCCTACCGGCAATGCCAACGAATTTGAAGTAGTTGAAATTGCTAACCCCGATGGTACCTCCACCGGTATCACCACCCCTCTTGACGTTCCCGCAGGCGGTTTCGTTTACGTTACCTACCTTTGGGGCGGCGACACCACCGGTCTTGCTGTTGTTGCAGCTATTTCCGTTGGTTCTTACGTAACCATCACCGGTCTTGACCTCGAAAACAACACTGTTGCTGACGATGCTACTCTTGAAGTAACCGGCGCACGTCCCGACATCTCCATCGAAAACAACGTTGCTTACGGCAAGTCCTACGTTACCACCGACCCCTACAGAATGGGCGGCGCTGACGTTGATTGGGGTTACGATGCTACCAAGGCTCCTACCTACCCCGATGAAACCGGTAAGACCCTTACCGATGGTCTTATTCCCAAGACCAGAAGCTACTCTGACGTTGCTTGGGTTGGTCTCCACGACGGTACCCCCGATGCTGCTGAAGCTGGTTTCTCCTTCGTTACCATCGACCTCGAAGGCACCTACACCCTTAACAAGGTTGTAGCTTACGTTGCTCCTAACATCGGTTCCGGCGTTACCTACCCCGCTTGGATGGGTCTCGTTGGTTACGACAACGAAGGCAATGCATTCGACATCGGCGAATTCGTAATCGACACTTCTGCTGATGACGGCGCTGTTACTTGCCTCGCAATCGCTATGGATCTTGAAGACGTAGTTGCTGACAAGATCGAAGTTCGTATCACCCGCGGCGGCTTCACCTTCATTTCTGAAGTTGCAGCTTACGGTGTTGAAGGCGGCGAATATCCTGCTGACGACGAATCCTCCAACGATGATTCTTCCAACGAAGATACTTCCAACGAAGACACCTCTAACGAAGATACCTCCAACGAAGACACTTCCAACGAAGATACTTCCAACGAAGATACTTCCAACGAAGACACTTCCAACGAAGATGTTTCCGACGAAGACGTTTCTGAAGAAGACAACGCACCTTCCATCGAAGACCTTATGGGTCCTGTTGCTGACGATGCTAAGTTCGACGTAGAAATCGTTGCTCCCGAAACTTACGTTCCCGGCGAAACCTTCTCCGTTGACTTCATTATCAAGAACATCACTCTTGCTGATGGTTTTGATACCTTCGAATTCGTTGTAGATTTCGATACCACCAAGCTTGAACTTGCTGAAGAACTTTCCGGTTCTGCAATCAAGGTATTCAACGGCTTCGCTGAATGGGAAGATCTTTCCAAGGTTGAAGAAGGCGTTATTACCCTTTGCGCAGGTACTGCTGGCGGCGAAAACGGCGATACCTTCACCTTTGCTAAGAACGACGGCGAAATCTCCTTCACCGTTGACTTCACCGCTAAGGCTGATGCTACCGGCGACGCTCTTATCTACGTTTGCAACGAATGCCCCATGGGTTACTTCACCGACGGTGGTGTTGAAGCTCAGGGTAACGGTTCTTACGCTTACGTTGCTGAAGCTGAAGCAGTAGTTGAACCTACCGATGACGAACCTACCGATGACCAGCCCGTAGAACCCGGCGACGCTACCAGCATGATCTTCTTTGCTATCATCGCTCTCGTTGCTATCGCAGGCTCTGCTGTAGTTATCAAGACTCGTAGATAATTTAAAACTTATATAAGTTTATTTCAGGCAGTCTTTTAGACTGCCTGATTTTTTTATGGCGAAAACGGGCGCAATAAAGAGGGGTCCCCGAAATCCCCGAAAACCGAATGGTTTTTGGGGTTTGAGTTGGGCGCACCTACCAGACGTAACCCCTGCCGCTATGGCGTGGTTTTGGTTATATAAAAAACAACCCCTATGCAAAGGGGTTGTTTGGGGGTTGTTAATGGTTTATTTGCGTTGGCGACACTGTTAGATTATTTCGTCTGCGGTGAGGGTGCGGTTTAGGAATTTATAAAGCTCGTCATAGGTGCTGCGGGTATATGCATCTGTCGATTTCGCAATGGTACTTACCAGAGAAGGACCTATATCCATATAGTAAATATGGTTGGTAACATAGAAATCCTTGGTTATTGCGGCGCTCATATATTCCTTAAATATCTTTATGCTCTCGGATTGGATATCGGAAAGCTCCATACCTACGCCAATCTTGTATAATCTGACGGCGTTGGCTATTTGATCAAGGCGTTCGGAACCGCCGGCGTTGGGCCAATCGGAGTGGTGCGATGGGAAATAGTTTGCCTGCATTGCCGCTATATCGAACCCGAGGGGCTTCCAATTTGCATAACGCGTTGCCCCAAAATATGGGCACCAAACGGTTTTTAAGCCCTTTGAACGTACATAATCGGTGGTGTGCTTTGCTATCTTTGCTCCGTCTGCGTAGGGCTCGTACATTTCCTCGCAGAACCAATAAAAGCCTGCGAGCTCGACATTTTGATAATTGTGGGAATTGAACTGTTCTATAGATTCGTCTACCATCCATTCCATTGCGGCGTAGCGGTCCTCTAAAACCGAAAGGTTAAGGTTTTTCCCGTTAACTATGCCAAAGGAGGTTACTTCGGGCACGGGGTAAAACAAAGTCATATAAACCTTGGCTTTGTAGTTTGGGTCATTTAGCTGATGCTTTAGCTCGCCTACGGCTGCATCAAGGGCGTTTATATTCTTGTTCGCCGCAAACTCGGCGCTGGTGATGTAGTTTTGCCAATCGGATTTGGTGTAGGGCTTTAGATAAGAAGAACCGTCGCTGTTCCAGCCATAAAGGAAGTTGGGCTGGCATAGGAAGATAAAGGAATCGAACATATAATCCTGCAGCTTTCCGTCTTTGTAATAGCCTGCAGATGCAAGAAAATCCTCTTTGGTAGCGCAAACCGATTGGTTGGTAGTTGATACATAGCTAAGCAATATATCCTCGCCAAGAGTGGCTCTGTCCAGATGTGAGATGGTATATGTGCCAAAATAGGCACGCTTTAGCAGGAGGTAATCGCGGGCATCGATTTTGCCGTTACCGTTTATATCTGCCAGCGCCTGCTGTGTTTGCGTAAGCTTATAGGTTTCGAAATAGGCACGCTTTAGCAAAACATAATCGCGGGCATCGATTTTATCGTTAACATTAATATCGCCGTTAAGCAGTGCTGTGGCGGGAATGGTTAGAACCGACAGCAAAATAGCAACTGTAATAAAAAACATCAATAGCTTATTCATATCTATCTCCTTGTTGCTTATTGATTTTATTATACCATATTTCGCTGTTTGTGTCAACCGTAGCCAAAACAAAAAGAGGTATACAGCTGTATACCTCTTTTTTAATTAACCGATTAAAACATCGAAGGCAAGCATTAAACAAAAACCCGCCAAGAGCGAATAGGTTGCGCCCATTTCCGACCCGTGGGAATGGGTTTCGGGGATCATTTCGTCGCTGATAACGTAAAGCATTGTGCCCCCTGCAAAAGCAAGGGCAAAGGGCAATATCGTTGCCGAAACGCTTACGGCAAAGTAGCCCAGCATTGTGCCGATAATTTCCACAACACCCGTTGCAATAGCAATTAAAAAGGTGCGCTTTGTGCTTATGCCCGATGCAAGCATAGGCGCTATAATTACCATACCCTCGGGGATATTTTGCAGGGCTATACCGCCCGCGATGGTTAAGGCTTCTACCGTATTATCTGTACCGAAGCCTACACCTGCGGCGATACCTTCGGGCAGGTTGTGGATTGCGATAGCGATAACAAACAGCAAAACCTTATTAAGCTGTTGTTGTGATTCGGGGTGGGATTCCATATCTACACCCGTAATGCGGTGTAGGTGGGGCAGGATTTTATCAAGCAGGTTAACGCACAGCGCACCTGCAAAAACCCCAAGAATTGTTGTTATTATGCCGTATTTACCGCCGTATTCCAAAGACGGCAATATTAAACCCATTACCGCCGCGGCAAGCATTACGCCTGCGGCAAAGGAAAGAACGATATCGCTGAACTTGTGGCTTGCTTTTTTAAACACAAACCCAAGCAGGGCGCCGAAGATAGAAGCTCCGCCCACGCCCAAGGCGGTTAGCAAGGCTATTTGCATAGATATGCTCCTGTTTATAAGATTATATTGACAGTATACACCTGTTTTTTCGGTTTTTCAACAGTTTTCTTTATATTATATGATAACAAAAGCACCGCGGTGAACGGTGCTTTTTATTATTTACTGTTGTGCTTGTAATTTTGCTTTGCGCTTTTTTAACGGTTCCCAGCCGGAAAGGAAGGTTGCCGCAACACAAAGGGGGATAGCCACGAAAACGTCGATAATTGAATGCTGGTTCAAAAATACGGTGGACATACATATAGATGCGCCGATAACAAGCAACACCACAACCCAAACGGGCTTGCGGAAGGGCTTGCATTGGAACGCGCCGTAAACCGATGCCCAGGTGCCTATTACGTGCAACGAGGGGCAAACGTTGGTGTTGGTATCGAACTGATAAAAGGAATTTATCCAATCGATAAGGATATTATCCCTGCCTACGCTTGCAATTTCGCTTCTAAGGTTCTGTTCGGTGGGGAACAGGAAGTAGATAACCAAGGTGGAGGTGTAGGTTATCATAAAAAACTTCATCATCTTTTTAAAGGCGGGGATATCGAAAAACAAGGTATAGCCGTGCATTGCAACGATAAGCACGAACCAGAAAAGGTAGGGTATAAAAAACCATTCGCAAAAAGGGATTTCCGCATCCCATTGGCAATAAACCTCTTTATATTCACCAAAAAAGGAAAACTGTGCCAAGGCGGGAACCTTTTCTAACGTATAGAACAGCACGCCGTACAACGGCCACCACAAAAGCATTAGCAGGTGGCGGAATTGGGGGCTGTTTAGGTTGTTAAAACGAAGCTTACGGTAATCGACCATTTTATTTGTTTTCTCCGTAAATGTAGTTAAAGATAAACTCCGATGCGTTGGGGGGGCTTACGGATTTTACCGCCGCAGACATATTCTTTAGCGATTCCGGATTGGATGCAAGGTCCATACAAACCTCTGCCAACGCGTTTACGCCCTCTGCAGTAACTGCGCCGCCGTGCTGAATAAAATAGTGCATATTGTAAACCTCGCAGCCGGCAACTGCATCGATAAACACCATAGGTAAGCCTTTAACAGCCGCCTCGCTGGTGCTTATTCCGCCGGGCTTGGTTATATACATATCTGCGCTGTCCATAAGCAAAGAAATGTTGTTTACAAAGCCCTTAACGTAAATGTTGGGGATATTTTTAAATTTGCGGGTAAGCTTTTTAAAAAGGCGCTTGTTTGTGCCGCAAATTATGGTTAGCTCTTGGTTATTTGTAAGCTGCTTGGATATCTTCTTTGCAAGCTTCTTCATAGGGCCGCAGCCCATACTGCCGCACATCATAAGAAGGTGGGTTTTGGCAGGGTCCAGCCCAAGGGCCTTTTTAGCCTCTTCCTTGGGGGTGAAATCGAAGAAATCCTTACGAACGGGAATACCGCCTGCAACTATACGTTCCCTGGGGATGCCGTAGCGGGCAAATTCCTCGGTAAGAAAATCGGTTGGGATAAAATAGGTATTAAGGTCGCTTTGCTCTGCAGGGGGGGAACAGGTATAATCGGTTGCAAAAAAGTAGGTTTTTGCATTTAGCCCATAACGCTTTTTCACCACCGATATCATTAGCGCGGCAAAGGCGTGGGAAACTATAACAACGTCGAAGTTGTTTTCGGTAATATATTTATTAATACCCTTGGCGCCAAGACCGAAAAAGCGGTACATTAAAGATTTTTCTTTAAAAACGCCGCGGTGCTTTTCGGACGCGCGATAGCCTACCTTAAAAAGCCAAGGAGTATGGCGATATATAAACACGTGCCCCTTTGCGATAACAGATGAGCTGAATTGGGAAATGAACGCCAAAGCATCCTTAACCTCGCAATATACGCCGTTATCTTCCATTATTCTTTTTACGGCGGCGGCGGCGGAATTATGCCCCTGCCCCGTATTACAGCTTAATATTAAAACGCGCATTTTTTATCCTTTCCACGGTATTTGCCAAAAAGCTACCGTAAAAATTAATGCAACCATACTTTGGATATCGACACATTATACCATAAATCTTGCCTAATTGCAATGGCTTATATAAATATTAATTGGCAATAAGCGGTTTGAAATCATATTATTGCCATTTTGAAATTTTTATGATATAATAATAAAGAGGTGATAATTATGGGCGAATTTTTCGAATGGATAGTTAGCCTTGAAAAGGAATTAAATCTGTTTACCGTTGCGTTGCGTGTTATACTTGCGGTGCTGTTTGGCGGTATTATCGGTTTAGAACGCGGCAGGCACGGTAGCCAAGCGGGTATGCGTACCCATATTTTGGTTTGCTTGGGCGGCACTATGACATCGTTGGCAGGCGTTTACTGCGTTAACGTGCTTGGCTTTGACGGCGACCCTTTGCGTATTGCGGCGCAGGTTGTTTCCGGCATAGGCTTTTTGGGCGCGGGAATGATTATTGTTAAAAGCGATAAGATGATAACCGGTCTTACCACCGCCGCTATTATGTGGACCACCGCTATTATAGGTATAGGTGTTGGTATAGGCTTTTATTCCGGTGCTTTGTTTGCAATGCTTGCCTGTGTTTTCACAGCCGCTTTCCTTACCCGTATTGAGCGCAAACGCAAAAAGACCGCCAAGGTTTATATAGAGGTAGATAACCTTAGACTGCTTGAACATATTGTAGAAACGGTAAAGACCCTTTTACCCAACGATTCTTATATAGAGGTTATGTCCCCAAAAAGCGGCACTGCCGGACATATGGGCATTTGGGTAATTTCTTCCTTCCTTAAAGATGCAAACGATTTTAAGGAAAGCGTTAAGGAATTGGACGGTATTCACTTTATAATAGTTGAATAAAAAAACAAACGGATGCATAACGCATCCGTTTGTTGCTTTAAAACGACATATTTTTTATAAAGGCTTGGTTAAATTCCTCGGTTCCGCCAAGGTTTATATGCTTAGCGGTTGAAATTGTTTTTTCGACCTCTGCCCCAAGATTTTTATTAAACAGCAGCTGCGATGCGCCATTTAATGCGGTGTTCCCCGCATAAACAGCCTTTTGGGCAAGCTTTTTTGGAATTATGCCGATTTCTGCGGCGGAATTTATATCTATTCCGTTGCCGAAGCCGCCTGCAAGATAAAGCTTATCTATTTCCTCGGGGGTGGTGTTGGTTTTATTAAGCAACAGCTCTATTGCCGATGCAACGGCAGATTTTGCCAGCTGTAACGCCCTTATATCGTCCTGATTAATATACACTGTGCCGCCGTTGGCAGAAAGCCTTAGGCTTGAACTGCAATTACCCTCGCTGTCTATATACCCTGCTTTGACAAATGCCGCAACAGAATCGATTAAGCCGGAACCGCAAATGCCCAAAGCGGGCTTATCGCCCACGGTTTTTGCAATTATACCTCCGTCTTTAACGGCAACGCTTTCGATAGCGCCCTCTATATACCCGCAGCCACAGCTTATGTTTGCGCATTCAAAGGCGGGGCCTGCGGCGGCAGAGGTTACGTAAAGAATGCCGTTTTTATAAAGGGCAAGCTCGCCGTTGGTGCCTATATCGCAAAGCAAAGCTGTTTTTGTTTGGTTTAGCATCCCCGCGGCAATAATTCCGCAGGTTATATCTGCCCCCACGAAAGCGTTTATACAGCTTGGTAAATATGCCTTTATAGGGCTTGTAACAGTGGTGCCGAAAAGCGTCTTTGGTATAAAAGGATAGGCTGCAATACTGCTTACGTCTATGCCCTGCAAAAGGTATAGCATTGCGGTGTTGCCGGTTATTACGGTAGAATTAATTTCTGATTTAATTATATTTGCACTATGGCAAAGCCTTAAAATAAGCTGTTCTATACATTCTTCAATTTGCTGTTGCAAAACGGCTGCGTTGCCCTTTAAAGCGGCGGAAAGCCTGCCCAAAACGTCGGCAGAAAATGCTCTTTGCGGGTTTATGGCGGTTTGGGTTGCCAAGCAATTTCCGTTGGCGTCAAACAGTTTGCCTGCCACGGTGGTGGTGCCGATATCTATTGCCAAGCCATAGGCGAAATCTGCTTTTTCGGTTACCGCAAAGCCTTTGATATCGCTTTGAATATGGGCAAAATCATTGTTCGGGTTAATTTTAGCGTAAGCATCGCCAAGCAAGCGGGCTTGGCAGGCTAACCTTGTGCCGAAATTAAGCTCGGCTTGGCTTGGGGCAGAAACACTTCCCTTTAGAACAACGGCGCATTTCCCGCATTTGCCCATACCGCCGCAGGGGGAAAAGCCTTGTATACCCTGCTGTGCCAACAGCTCGCCCAAAATAGGCGTGCCCGTAAAGGGGATAGTTAATATTCGGTTTTGATATTCCAAGCTCAAAACTGCCATAGCTTTACCCTTTTTTGTTTTTATATATTATAGCACTACGGAATTATCTTTTCAAGAATGAATTAAAGGCTTGAAGCTAGCTTCAAGCCTTTATTTTATGCATTGATTTCGCCATCGTGGGACAAGAGGTTAGCAGAAACAACGCCTTCAACGCCCATAAGTTCGGATAGAACAGCGCTGTCATTGTCTATTCTTACTTCAACAATAAGATCAAGAGAATTTTTAGTTACGCTTTTGGATTTGATTTTATAATAACGGCTGTTTTTCTTTACTATATTAATAATAGCAGCATCGTCGGTTCCGCTGTTGCAGTTTACAACAAGTACCATCGAAAGCTTTTTGCCGGGGTATTTTTGAATTGCAAACAAAACCGCTGTCAAAAGCAAGGAAAGAATACCTGCAATACTTATTAAACCTGCGCCGCAAATAATACCTGCGCTGATAGACCAATACAAGAACGCAAGGTCTAAGGGTTCTTTTACTGCTGTTCTGAATCTTACGATAGAAAGCGCACCTACCATACCAAGCGACAAAACAATATTTGACTGAATGGTAAGAATGATAGCCGCAGTTATCATAGACATAGCGATTAATGAAATATTAAAGGTCTTTTCGTAAAAGGTTTTTCTTGTCATAGTCTTGTAGATAACGAATATATACAAGCCTATTAAAGTTGCCACCAAAAGTCGGATAGCAATAGTTTTGGTATCCATATTAGAACTGATACCATTGTCTAAAAAGGCGTTGGTGAAAATGTCTTTAAAACTCATATTAATAAACCTCCTGCAGAAAATCTTCTGCACAAATAATATTTTGAAAAGGTTGTTCTTCTTAATCCTATCATTTCCAGATTATTTTTTATAAAATCGGGAAGCAATTCATCGTATTTAACTTCTACAAGGTGTTCACCCTTTGGAAGGATAGGTTGCCAAGGAATATCTTTTTCGAAGAACTTATCAAAGCAACGGGACGCCCGAATGTTCATATCCACTGTAACTCTTACGTTGCCGCATTTATAAATATACGGAATACGTTCATAGCCCACTATAACCGCAGGGCGGTACATTTGTGTTTTAATTAAGCAGATGAACTTATTTAACAGTGCGGGTTGATCTTCGCTTATATATAGGGATTGGTTATTTAATATATTATTAAATTGTTCCAAAGTTAACCTTGCAGAGGTTTTATGGGTTTTTCCGTGTTCCTTGCGTTTGCATTCCAAAAATATATTTTCGCTGCTTCCGTTGTAAATTCTTATACGGAATTTCTCGCGGGAATCGGTGCCCATTTCGTTTTCAAAATAGCAACGGTTAAAGCAGTTATCGAAATACATACTACGTATTTCGTAGGTTCCGTCTTTGGTATGGGGGTCTAACTGCAACAGGTGTTTTATACGGTTTTTTACTATCTCAATATCCCTTATATCGCACCTATACTTAAACTCGTGGCGAAAATTATTTGCTTTTTCCACGGCGGAACCTCCTTTTTATCGCAGGAATGCAATCTGCGGAAACGGCAATAAGTACTACCAAAACCATAACACCCACAATTATAATATTTAGATTGTTATATGCCTTACGCAACAGTGTTTTGACTTTGTTTACTATTCCGCCTGATGTTGTCTGATGCTGCGAGTTTTCGGGATTAAGAGATGAATTCGTGCTATCGTCAGGTGGGATATCCTCGTTAGAATTGTTTTCCAGAATTGTTTCGTGAGAGATATTGTTTAAGAATATATCGTCAAACATTGATAAACGAATTTGCAAATAATTTTCGATATATTCCACGTGTTGGGATTGGGTTTCGTATCGGTTAACCCACCAATTGTATTGGTCATCCTCCCACCGCAATTCGTTCATTTCATAAGACGCTTTTATTGTATCCGAATAGGTTGCGGCAGTTGTTTGGACAATATCGGCAAAAATAGGTCGAAGTGTATTTTTGTATTCGCTTACTATTATGCTATAAAAAGACGGATTGTTCCAAAGCTCTTTAAACCAACCCCAATTATTTATATAAAAATATAAAGGATTGGTGTTTGGACTTCCGTAATTGGTTCCAATGCTTAAATCAAAATCCCAAATGGGACCGGCATATAGCTTTCCGTCAACGCTATCTTTATCCTTATAGAAGAAAAAGCTGGTACGACTGCAATTTGCAAAGAATTCCTGTATTAAATAATATCTCGCCCAAGATGTCGCATCGATAAAATTAAATATTTCGTCAGTCCCCAAACTATTTTCTAATTGCTGTGCGAATGAACTGATATATCCCATTTGGCTTACGGATGCATTTTTAGGAGATTTTACAGTAATATTCTGACCGGAAATAGTTTTAAACAAATTATGCTCTTGTTCTACACGCCCTGATAGTTCGAATTCAAGCAAATAACCTCCGGTTATATCACTCGGGTTATTAGGAATTGCAAATGCTTTTTGAAAAACACCGTTTACAGTAGAATTAACTTTACCATAAGTATCCAAACGGTATTGATTTAAACGTTGTGTTTGGGAATAAAGATCGGTAATATTAATTCTACTCTCACTAACCTCAATACGCTCTGCCAGCAAATACAATCCCAAATATTCTCCGTCTACATATAAATCTACATAACGGGATTCCACAGAATTTTCCAGGCCTGCATTTAAAGCGGTATCATAAACAATTTTGTTTCTGATACCAGATTCATCCATAGCGTTGGCAACCAACACCCAATTAAAAGAAGAATTCATGCCTAACAAGCTGACTGCTTTGTTAAATTTTAAATTATAAGGTTTTTTTGCTTGTCCCCAAGAGGAATTACCTCTGCCCTCCATCACAGCAAAGGCACCACTGTAATCTATAGCCGAATCGGCGGTGATTAAACTTACTATACCGCTTTTTTGTATATTTACATTCTTGTTTATATCGTCGATTGTGCCATCGGCAAGATGTATAGATAAAGCGGGAATGTTTTGGGACTGTTTGATAACGAACGTACACTGAGAAACACTAATCCCCAATATATTCTTTAAAGTTAGGATGTATTCCTTATCTTTTTCTAAAGCAACAGTATCGCAACCGTTACAGTTAACATCGTTAATATATACAGAATAGCCCAAACTGCTTTCTAAATGGACCTTGTTAACGTCGACATATGACGGCAAAAACGCATAATAAATATTATTTTTTTCGTATAAAGATATATCTTCAACGCCATTTTCCGTGTTGATGATAACTCTCACCGAAGAAATACTATTGGTAGCATCTACGTAAAAATTACCAAGAACGCTTATAAACATAAAAACGGCAATCATAACCGATATAATTTTAAGCTTCACGTCTTATCCACCTTTTTGACAACAATATAAAGAATATTTCTATTGTATATTTTTAGTATAACATGGATCGCCGTTTTTTGCAACACATATTTAAGCACCCTAAAATTAAATTTGCAACAATAAAAGGCTTAAGGGTTAACCTTAAACCCCAGACCGAAGACAAACTCGTTCTTTACACCCTTGAAAGGAAATATTATAAAAATCGAGCTTCATTTTTAATTTGAGGCTCGATTTCTTTTTTATATAAGGGATTTTAATTTTATTGTATTTTCAAGGGTTTTAAAGAAAAACTTCGACTGCCGTAGGCTACTACGCCTACGCTCGTTTTTCTTTAAAAATAACTTCGTTTCTCTTGGTCAGGTTCAGTTTGCAGACTTTGTCTGCAAACTAAAAGGCTTAAGGGTTAACCTTAAGCCTTTAAAAATTAATCGAACCTTCTTTGGGTGGCGCAAACGCCGATAACCAAAACCGAAAGAATGATTAACACCATCCACATTGTTTGGTTGGCGGAATCGCCGGGGGAAACGTTATCGCCGGTGGTATCGGCAGTGGCGGTTTCGGGGGTAGCGTCATCTGCAAAAGCGGTAAGGGACATTACGCCCGTTGCTATTGCCAACACCAAAAATATACAAAGTATAGAAATAAATTTGCTCATAAGACGTATCTCTTAAAAATAAATTTACCACAATTTGTAGTACTGTAACCACATTATACCACATTTTATTGTAAATTCAACGGCAATTTGTACAATTTATTCCTTCCAAACAAAGTTAAAGTTGACAGATTCGCCACCATCTACCAAAATATTCTGACCTGTGCAGAATTTATTGGTAACGGTAAGGAAATATGCCCATTCAGCAATCTCTTGGGTGGTTGCCCAACGCTTTAGGGGTGTTTCGTTCATTATCTCTGCCCAAAGGGCTTTATCGTTAATAACGCAATCGTTTAGCGGTGTAAGAACCCCGCCGGGGTCTAAGCTGTTGCAGGTTGCGCCAAAGGGGGCAACACGCATTGCCACGTTTTTGGTATAAGCCAAAACCCCGCCCTTGCTTGCGGCATACATAGGAAACTCTGCCCCTGTGTGGCCGCTGGCAGAGCCGATGTTTAGGATAGATTTTATGTTGCTTTGAACGCCGTATTTTTCGGTAACCTCTATTAGGGCTTTTAGGTTTATATCTATATCCTCTTCGTTTTGGGTGCCTGCGTTGTTTATTAAGATATCTATATCCCTTAAGTCGGGAAGCTGTGCTGTGTTGCGGATATCGCAAACAAAATGGGTATAGTTTTGGTGGGAAACAGATGCGCCCAACCTATCGATACCGAAAACGGTGTGGTTGTTGTTAAGAAAAAGCTCGGCAATGGCTTTGCCTATGCCTTGGGTTGTGCCGGTGATTAAAACCTTCATTTTATTTTTCTCCCGATAAAATCGAAATAGCTTTTGCCCACGTTTTCCTTTTTCCATTTTTGGGTAATACGGTAACCGATGGGCGAAAACAGAATTTGCATTAAAAGCTCGGCTATTGCGCCGGTTAACGCGCACATACAGCACTGGGTAAACGTCCAGCAGAAGCCGTCCCAATAAATGGGCGCAAAGAACATAAATACTATAACCGAGAATATTAAATTATCTAAAAACTGCCCTGCAAAGGTGGAAATATAGGTGCTTGTAACGTAGGCAAGCTTGCCGTCGGGGTTGGATTTAAAGCTTTTTCCTATTATCCAATTTAGGCAATTATTTATTGCCGCCGATGCCAAAAACGCCACCGTACTGCCAAGCAAAATAAACCAAGTGCCGCCGAATATGTTATCGAAGGCAGAAAAATCTGCAGCGTTGGACGGGATAATGCTTGAAACGAAGAAGATTAGGCAGGTAAGCAAATTTATTGCCACAGCAAGAACCGAAACGCAGTTTGACGCTTTTGGCCCGAAGTGCTTGGTTATTATATCCATACACATAAATGAAAGCCAGGATATAAGTATACCGCCGTCAAGGGCTATCCAATCTAACTGCAGCAGGGTTTTGTTTGCCAAAAGATTCATACATACAACGCTTACAACAAACAAGGCAACCACCGTTGCGGGGATAGACCTAAGCAATATTTTTATTTCGGCATATTCCTTTTTGATTTTGTTTATTACAGAAGCCATAAAAATCTCTTTTAAATAATTTCAAGTTCGTTATAATCGGGGAATTTGGGGTAAGCATCCTCTAAATTATCGGAATACCAATAAGCCACCGAAGAAATATCGTCCTGCAAGGGCAAATAACGGTTGCCGCTGCGCCAGCCAAGTGCTTGGATAGTTACCTTTAGGTCTTGGTCGAAATAAATCGGGTCGGTAATATGCCAACGGTAAAGATTAAAATACCTTTGGGATTTATATAAGCCGTCGGTGGAGCTTACCTTATGCATACCCGCATAGGGGGTGCAAAACTCGGTATATTTACCGTTTACGTCGAAGTTATAGGCGCCGCAGAAGTAATCCTCGGTGCCGGTGCCGCAGATTGTGGGGAAATCGGTATCGCCGTCGATATAGAACTTTATTTCGCCTTCGCCCCACCAGCCGTTATTTTTTACACCCCAGTTCATATAGGTGCCTACGTAATGGCCCTTGCCCTTGATGTTATCTAAAATAACGTAGGGCTGCATATAGGGCAACGGGTTAACACGGCGGAACTGGGCGTGGAAATACAGACTTTCGGGGGGTAATTCCTTTTCCTCGCAATCGATTTGGTAATAAATATTACATTCGCCCCCAAGGTTTTGAACCTCTACCCTAAAGCCCTTAAAGAAGGGCATTTCGAAATAGCAGTTAAGCCCTTTTGCGGGGTTTATGCACATTGCAAGGCTGGTTAGCTGGCGGAATTCTTTATAATCGGCATTACAGAAAAAATCAGAAACGGGCGCTTCTACGGCGGGGTTTTTCTGACCGTCGAAATATATTCTTAAAATAAGCTGACGGCTTGCATAGGCACAATCGGTTAGCCAAATATGCTTTATTGCGCCCTGACCCTTATAATCTGCAAGGGTTACGGTAGAGAATGCATCTACCTTTAGGTAGGGGTTAACCTTCCAGCCTACGCCAAGCTCGCGGGAGGCTTCGGAGGCACTGCCCACCACTGCCCTGCCGCCGCCGCCTTTTTCGCCGGTAAGGTTCTCGGGCGAGATAGAAAAGGATTTGATATTCTTTTTGGTAGTAAGGTTAGAAAGCATTTTTAAGCCCCTTTTTTGTTGGTTTTTCTTATTTTATCATACATTTAAGGTTTTTTCTATATTTTTTTAAAATATAATAAAGTTTTTGCCGTAAAGGCTTTGCTTTTTTTGAAAAAATATGTTAATATTTGTAAATAGCGAATACTTTTAAAGAGGTACTAAAATGAACAAGAGCAACAAAGCATCCTACCGTTGGTTGCTGTTAACCTTATCGGTGCTGGCTATGTTATTTGCAGGCATAATTTATGCTTGGTCTATTCTAAAAACGCCCTTTGCAAGCAATTTCGGTTGGCAGGCGCAACAGCTTTCGCTTAACTTTACGCTTACAATGTGCTTTTTCTGCTTGGGCGGGCTGTTGGGAAGCTTTACGGCGCGCAAAATCGGCGTGAAGGCTTCTGCCGTTATTTCTGCCCTTTTGGCGGGCAGCGGTATGGCTCTTACGGGGGCTTTAAAGGGCAATAACGTAATTTTGCTTTATATTACCTATGCTCTTATGGCGGGGCTTGGTATCGGCATTGCGTACAACGTAATTATTTCCACCGTAAGCAGGTGGTTCCCCGATAAAAAGGGCTTATGCACAGGCTGTCTTATGATGGGGTTCGGCGCAAGCTCGCTTATTTTGGGCAACCTTGCCGACGGATTTTTTAAAAGCAATATCGGCTGGCGGGGCACTTATATTATTTTAGGTATTGCACTTTTTGCGGTGTTGGCTGTTATAAGCCTGTTTTTAAAGCTGCCCGATGCCGATATAGCCTTCCCCGCGCCAAAGAAAAAGGCGGGTGTATCGGAAGAAAACTTTGCTCAGCAGGATTACAGCACAAAGGAAATGCTAAAGCGGTTTACCTTTTGGCGTGCCTTTGCTTTGCTTGCCTTTGCAACGGCGGTGGGCAATTCGGTTATAAGCTTTGCCCGCGATTTAGCCCTTTCGGTTGGCGCGTTAGAGGGCTTGGCAACCTCGCTTGTGGGCGTGCTTGCCATATGCAACGGGCTTGGCAGAATTATTACCGGTGCGCTGTTTGATGCTTTGGGCAGAAAAAAGACAATGCTTATTGCATCGGTTTTAACTATCGTAGCGGCGGGCACAACCTTGGTTTCGGTGTTAACCTCTTCGGTGGCGGTTTGCGTTATAGGTCTTTGCCTAACGGGCTTATCCTACGGTTCCTGCCCCACAATGGTAACGGCGTTTACCTCGGCGTTCTACGGTCAAAAGCATTTTGCATCTAATTTCAGCATTATGAACTGCAACCTTATTTGTGCATCGTTTATCGCAACCGCATGCAGCAGCTTGCAAAGCAGCTTTAACGGCTATACCGTGCCCTTCGTTTTGCTTTTGGGGCTTGCCGTTGCGGCGTTTGGGCTTAACCTTAGCATTAAAAAACCTTAATTTTAGAAAAAACCACCCGATTGGGTGGTTTTGTTTTTGGTTTGGGTGTGGTTTAGATATGTACGGAACGGGATTTTATAAATTGGGCCGTTGGAGTTTGCTGTATTTAATAACATAAATCCCTTCTT
>JAFYOG010000198.1 GCA_017560285.1 Clostridia bacterium | reverse complement strand
TGCGTTTGGCGGTGACCGTTGTTTCGGAATTGTGGCAAATATGGACTTTTTGCTCGTCTGCACATACGAAGAAAACGGTGAAAACCCAGAACTTGTTGTTTATAAAAAGAGATGAGTTTCCCTCTTTTGCTGATAGCAGGATAGGCTGCTATTAAAGAAAGCAAGTAATTGCTGACTTTATAAAACAAATCAAATCCCCGCCGAGAAATCGGTGGGGATTTTTATATCTATTGCAAAAAAATTAATTTCTGTTATAATTTATATTAACAAGAATTTGAGGGATTTATAAATGATTATATTAATTACCGGTGCTTCGCACGTGGGCAAAACCCTGCTTGCACAAAAACTGTTAGAAAAATATAATTACCCCTATTTGTCTATCGACCATTTAAAAATGGGGTTAATTCGAAGTGGTAATACCTCGCTTACGCCAATGAGTGATGATAATGACCTTACAGGTTATTTATGGCCGATTGTACGAGAAATTGTTAAAACGGCAATAGAAAATAATCAAAATCTAATTATAGAAGGCTGTTATATTCCCTTCGATTGGGAAAAAGACTTCGATAAAGATTATCTTAAAATCATTAAATACTATTGTCTTGTAATGAGCAAAGAGTATATAGAAAATCATTTTGACGATATAAAAAAATACGCAAGCGTAATAGAGAACCGTTTAGATGATGAGTGGTGCACTTTGGATAGCGTATTAGAGGATAATATTAATATTCTTTCTCTTGCAAAAAAACATAACCAAAACTATATACTTATTGATAATAAATACGAAATTGATATATGAATAACAAAAGCAGATGCCGCTGGTGTAATCTTAATAATACGCTATACATCGAATACCACGATAAGGAATGGTGCAAGCCGAATTTCGATGATAAATACCTATACGAAATGCTTATTTTAGAGTCTTTTCAGGCAGGTTTATCCTGGGAATGTATTTTAAACAAACGGGAAGCTTTTCGTGCCGCATACGATAACTTTGATATCGAAAAAGTATGCAAATACGGTACAAAAGATATAGAAAGATTACTAAATAACAAAGATATTGTTCGAAATAAACTTAAAATATCCGCCAGCATAAATAACAGCAGAATTTTTAAAGAAATCGTTGCCGAGTATAGTTCATTTTACAATTATTTAAGTTCTTTTTTTAGCGAAAAAATCATATACGAAACAAACAAAACAACCAACGTATTCTCGGATACAATCTCTGCAGATTTAAAGCGCAGAGGTATGAAGTTTGTTGGTTCTACAATAATATACTCTTATCTTCAAGCAATAGGAATTATATATTCCCACGATAAAGAGTGTTATTTGCACAAGGAGTGTTAAAATTGATAAATATTTCAGCATGGATAAAAGATTATAAAAAAGCTTTAAACTTAACCTTTGGTAACCGCGTTTGGTTTATGGGTTTACAAGGCAGTTATGCACGGGGCGAAGCTACAATAGCAAGCGATATCGATATTGTTTTAATATTAGATAAAATATCTGCCGATGATATAAAAATCTATAACGATATGTTAGATTCTTTGCCTAACAGAAATTTGGTTTGCGGCTTTCTTTCCGGTAAAGAAGAAATTTTAAATTGGGAACCGTCAGACCTGTTCCATTTATATTACGATACAAAACCCATAATAGGAAATCTTGATGAACTGCTATTAAAAATTAATGCCGAATCGATAGAAAAAGCAATAAAAATCGGTGTATGCAACATATACCACGGCTGTGTTCATAATATGCTATACACTAAAGATGAAAATATATTGAAATCGCTTTATAAATCGGCAGTTTTCGTTGTTCAAACAATCTGTTTTAAACAAACAAATAAATACATATCCAAGCAAGCCGAATTAGCAAAATTCGTATCCGAAAACGAAAAAGCTATTGTCGAAACATTTATTGATTTAAAAGCAAACCGTAAGGTCGAATTCAAAGCTATGTCAGAGCTTTTATTTAATTGGTCTAAAAATTGGATAGATGCGCTTTAAGGGAACAAACTACCTCTGTTTTTGGGGTAGTTTTCTTTATTTTGTTTAATATTTTGACGCTTAAATTATTGAAAAAATAATATTAGTATGGTATAATATGCTAAATTATTATATAATTTAGAGGTGTGCCGTGTTTGTTGTTAATATAGCAGATATTTTAATCGCAATAGACAATAAATACGATTATGTAAAAAGGCAATGCAAAAATTATATTATCGATAGCGATAAATATGATTTTTGTGTATCGGTTACCGAAGTCGATATTGAACACGAAATTGCCGTAAACGGCAGCATTACCACAACCGAACAGATCGAAAGCGTTTGCTTATACAGAAAAATTGCCCAACGACTTCCCTATTATAATGCTTTTATAATGCATTGCGCCGCCATTGAATGCAACGGAAGTGCAATATGCTTTGCCGCAAAAAGCGGTACAGGAAAAACAACCCACATTAATTTGTGGCGAAAGGCGTTCGGCGAACAGGTTAACATTATTAACGGCGATAAACCGATTTTTCGCTATAACGGAAATGGATTTAACGTATACGGAACACCTTGGTCGGGCAAAGAGAATTATAACAGAAACACCTTTGCACCGTTAAAATCGATTTGTTTTTTGGAACGCGCTTTGCTTAACAAGATAGATAAAATTCAAGTACATACGGCAATAAACAAGCTTTTACATCAAGTATATCTACCAAAAAGCGATAATAACGCATACGATTTAACGCTTAACCTTTTGGATAAATTAATGAGCACAGCAGATATTTGGGAATTGCATTGCACTATTTCAGAAGAAGCCGCCGTTATCGCTTATAATAAAATTTTTAGTGAAAAATGATATGATAAAAGACGATATCTATTTTATGAAGCAAGCGCTTAAACGCGCAAAAAATGCCGAAAAATACGGCGAAGTACCTATTGGCGCCGTTATAGTTAAAGACGGTAAAATTATCGCAAGCGGTAGAAATATGCGTGAACTAAAGCGTAACGCACTGCATCACGCAGAAATTGTTGCCATTGACAGAGCTTGCAAAAAACTTAACGCTTGGCGTTTAATAGGTTGTACACTGTACGTAACAATGGAACCCTGCCCAATGTGCGCCGGAGCCATTGTTAATTCACGCATAGAACGTGTTGTTTTTGGATGTTACGATAAGAAAGCAGGTGCCATGGGCAGTGTTTTCGATATTTCCGAATATCCTTTAAACCATAAATACGAAATTTCGGGCGGAGTTTTAGAAGAAGAATGCGCTAAAATATTATCTGATTTCTTTTTAAAGCTACGTCAAAAACAGAAAGGACAAAAGAATGAAAATTAAGGCTGTATTGTCGGTTACCGGCAAAGATAACGTAGGAATTATTGCAAACGTAAGTGCTTTGTGCGCAAAATACGGTGCAAACATTATTGATATTTCGCAAACCGTTTTAAAAGATTATTTTGCAATGATTATGATCGTTGAGATCGACAAGCTTACCGTTGCATTTACAGAATTTGCAGATTTAGTTAGCGCATACGGCAAGGATAACGGCTTGGAAATCCATGCTATGCACGAAGATATTTTTGATTCCATGCATAAAATCTAACGGAGTGCAGAAATGATAGATACAAAAGATATTTTAGAAACAATAAATATGATTCGGGAAGAAAATCTCGATATCAGAACCGTTACAGTAGGCATTTCGTTGTTTGATTGCGTAAGCGACGATAAAAACAGATTTTTGAATAATATTTATGATAAAATCACCCGCACCGCAGAACGTCTTGTTCCCGTTTGCAACGAGCTTGAAAAAACCTACGGTATTCCTATAATTAACAAACGTGTAGCCGTTACCCCCTTATCGTTAGTTGGCGGTAAGCTTGATAGCGAGGGCTATGTTCAAGCGGCAAAAATGCTTGATAAAGCGGCCGATGCGCTGGGTATTAACTTTATAGGCGGTTTTGGCGCATTGGTTCACAAGGGCAGCACACAATGCGAGAACGCGCTTATTGATGCTATACCCGAAGCATTGGCATCCACCAAGATGGTATGCTCTTCGGTTAATGTTGCTACAACAAAGGCAGGCATTAATATGGATGCCATTGCAAAGATGGGTAGCATTATTAAGAAAACCGCATATTTAACCCGCGATAATAATTCCATCGGCTGTGCAAAATTAGTTGTGTTTGCTAACGTACCTGAGGATAACCCTTTTATGGCAGGTGCATTCCACGGTGTTGGCGAGCCCGATGCTATAATAAACGTTGGCGTTTCCGGCCCTGGTGTTGTTAGCTCTGCAATAAAACGCGCAGGAAATTGCAGTTTAAGCGAACTGGCAGACGTTATTAAAAAGCAATCCTTTAAAATTACCCGTGTTGGTCAGTTGGTTGCCCGCGAAGCTTCAAATAGACTTAACATACCCTTTGGTATTGTGGATCTATCTCTTGCTCCTACCCCCGCTATAGGCGACTCTGTTGCCGATATACTTGAAAGTATGGGCTTGGAAACTTGCGGTACCCACGGCACAACAGCGGCGTTGGCTATGCTTAACGATGCAGTTAAAAAAGGCGGCGTAATGGCATCATCCCACGTAGGCGGCCTTTCGGGTGCGTTTATCCCCGTTTCCGAGGATGCAGGTATGATTTCTGCAGTTGAAAAGGGCGTTTTATCTATCGAAAAGTTAGAGGCTATGACCGCTGTATGCTCTGTTGGCTTAGATATGATTGCTGTTCCCGGCGATACCAGCGAAGCTGTAATTTGCGGCATTATAGCAGACGAAATTTCCATTGGCGTGGCAAATACAAAAACCACTGCAGTAAGAATCATTCCCGCATACGGAAAAACCGTTGGCGATTCTATCGATTTCGGCGGTCTTTTGGGTACTGCTCCCATAATGCAGTTGCGCAAGGAATCTCCCGAGGTATTTATTAACCGCGGCGGCAGAATTCCTGCTCCTATTCATAGCTTAAAGAATTAAATTCTCTCTCATTTGGAGGACTTAAAAATGAACGAAAAATTTTATATAACAACCGCAATAGCATATACTTCAAAGAAGCCTCATATAGGCAACACTTACGAAGCGGTTTTAACCGATGCTATTGCAAGATATAAGCGCTTGCGCGGATATGACGTATTCTTCCTTACAGGTACCGATGAACACGGTCAGAAAATTCAGCAGGAAGCAGAAGCCGCAGGCATTACTCCCCAGGCATACGTAGATAAGGTTGCAGGGGAAATAAAATCTATTTGGGATTTGTTTAACGTAAGTTATAATAAATTTATACGTACGACAGACGAAGACCACGTAAAGTGCGTACAAAAAATATTTAACAAGCTTTACGAACAGGGTGATATTTACAAAGGCTCTTACGAGGGCAATTATTGCACCCCCTGCGAATCCTTTTGGACCGATACACAGTTAAAGGATGGCAAATGCCCCGATTGCGGCAGAGAATGCAAGAAAGCAAGCGAGGAAGCTTACTTCCTGCGTATGTCTAAATATGCAGACAGACTTGTAGAATACTATAACAACAACGAAAGCTTTATTACTCCCGTTTCCAGAAAGAACGAGATGATAAACAACTTTATTAAGCCCGGTTTACAGGATCTTTGCGTTTCGAGAACCAGCTTTACATGGGGTGTTCCCGTTGAATTTGATCCTAAGCACGTAACTTACGTTTGGTTAGATGCACTTTCTAACTATATCACTGCAATCGGTTTTGATATTGATAACCCCAGCGATTTATACAAAAAGCTTTGGCCTGCCGATGTACAAGTTATCGGTAAAGATATCGTTAGATTCCACACTATTTATTGGCCTATAATTCTAATGGCTCTTGGTTTGCCGCTCCCTAAACAAATTCTTGGCCATCCTTGGTTGCTTTCCGGCGATGATAAAATGAGCAAATCCAAAGGCAATGTAATATATGGCGATGACCTTGTTAATTTATTCGGTCTTGACCCTGTAAGACATTATTTGCTTGCGGAAATGGGCTATTTTAACGATGGCAGCATCACCTACGAAAACCTAATTAAACGCACCAACAGCGACCTTGCCAATGTGCTTGGTAACCTTGTTTCCCGTACAGGCGCAATGATAAAGCAGTATTTTGGCGGCGTTATTCCCAAAAACAGTGGAGCGGATAACGAATTTGCAGTTGAGCTTAAGAACGCTATTAATGCAGGCGTTGCCGATGCTATCGCAAAGTACGACAGCTACTTTATTGCAGATGCGGATGCGGCTGTATTCAACACCTTAAAAGCCTGCAATAAGTATATTGACGAAACCACACCTTGGGTTCTTGCAAAGGATCCCGAACGCAAGCAAG
>JAFYOG010000197.1 GCA_017560285.1 Clostridia bacterium | reverse complement strand
GTTGCGGTATCGAAGATAAGGGGTTCTTCCGTTGGCTCTGCCGCTTTTACCAAGGGTGCATCCTTGGGGATAGCTTCCAAAGCGGTTTTTATGCCGTAATATACGGCGCGGAACACGTCCCGCTCCGATGCGAACTTAATTTCGGTCTTGGCGGGGTGCACGTTAACGTCGGTAAGCTCGGCAGGAAGGTCGATAAACAAAACGCAACCGGGGTATTTACCGTGGGGGATATAAGAACGGAAGGCTTCCTCCAGCGCCGCCTGTACGGTTTTGCTTTTTACGTATCTGCCGTTAACGAAGGCGTTTTGCATATTTCGGCTTCCTCTTGCACCGTCGGGGGTGGTAACAAAGCCGTAGGCGCGAACGCTTTCGTGGGTGTAATCTACCTCGGCAAGGGTTTTGGCAAACTGTCTGCCGAATACCGAATAGATAGTGTTATACAACTTTCCGTCGCCGCTTGTAGAAAACTTTCGCTCGCCGTCGGCAATAACGGTAAAGGATATATCGGGGTGGGAAAGGGCAAGCTTTTCTGCCACTGCAACGCAGGATGCCCCCTCGGAGCTGTCTTTTTTAAGGAATTTTTGCCTTGCGGGGGTGTTATAAAATATATCCCGCATAGAAACGGTGGTGCCGTCGGGACAGCCCGTATCTACCATAACCACACCGTCCTCGTCGGCGGTAAGGCGGGTGCCCATTTCCTCTTGGCGGTGCTTGGTAACTATATCAAGCTTAGAAACCGACCCGATAGCCGCCAAAGCCTCGCCGCGGAAGCCAAGGGAACGAATTCCGTTAATATCGTCGCCGCAGCTTATTTTGCTGGTGGCGTGGCGCAAAAGCGCCTTTGGGATATCCTCCCGCAGGAACCCGCAGCCGTCGTCGATAACACGCACCAAGCTTCTGCCGCCGCTTTTTATTTCCAGAGTAATGTTCTTTGCCCCTGCGTCTATTGAATTTTCAAGCATTTCCTTTGCGGCAGAGGAAGGCCGTTCTACAACCTCGCCTGCGGCAATAAGGTTAGCCGTTTGGGAATCTAAAATATTTATAATGCCCAAAATTAATCAAGCTCCTTTTTTAGTTCGTAAAGCACGGAAATTGCTTCGTAGGGGGTTAAGGTGTTTATATCTAAGGTTCTTATACGCTCTATAACCCGTTCCTCGCAGATAGATTCGAAGCTTACGTTGCCGTCATCGCTCTTTGCCTTTGCAACGGGGCGAAGAGAATTTTCGGCAAGGGACGCCAAAATCTGCTTTGCACGGTTTACCACGGTATCGGGCACGCCTGCAAGGTGGGCAACCTCTATACCGTAGCTGTCGTCGGCGGCGCCCTTTACAATCTTGCGCAGGAACACAACGTCGTTTCCCCGCTTTTTGGCGGCAACGTTATAGTTTACAACACCGTCGGTATCGTTTTCCATCTCGGTAAGCTCGTGGTAATGGGTGGCAAAAAGGGTTTTTGCGCCTATCTTCTTTGCGGTGTATTCCACAACCGATTTTGCAATGCTCATACCGTCATAGGTGCTTGTACCTCTGCCGATTTCGTCGTAAATAATAAGGCTCTTTTTGGTGGCGTTCTTTAAAATATCCGCAACCTCGTTCATTTCCAGCATAAAGGTAGAATTGCCGCTGGCTAAATCGTCGCTGGCGCCCACACGGGTAAACACACGGTCCACAATGCCTATTCTTGCCTCGGTTGCGGGCACAAAACAGCCCGCCTGCGCCAAGATTACGCACAGCGCCACCTGACGCATATAGGTAGATTTACCTGCCATATTGGGGCCTGTAATAAGCATCATTCGGTTTGCGCCGCAATCGATATTGCAATCGTTGGGTACGAAATAACTGCCCTCTAAATACCGTTCCACCACGGGGTGGCGGGAATTTTTAAGTATTATTTTATCCGACATATCTATTTCGGGGCAAACAAAATTTTGCTCCCGTGCGATTTCGCCGTTAGAGCAATAAACATCAAGCTCTGCCAAGGCGTTGGCGGCGGTTTTAAGGGGTTCTAAATATTTAAGCACGTAATCACGCAAAGATACGAAAAGCTCGTATTCCAAAGCAAAAAGCCTATCTCTTGCGCCGATAACGCGGCTTTCGGTTTCTTTCAGCTCGGGGGTAACGTAACGCTCGCCGTTGGCAAGGGTCTGACGTCTTATGTAATGCTCGGGAACCTGCGAAACGAAGGATTTTGATACCTCTATATAATATCCGAATACACGGTTATAGCCGATTTTTAGGGTTTTTATACCAGTTTGCTCGCGCTCGTATTCCTCTATTTTTGCTATCCACGCTTTGCCGTTTGTCATCATATCGTAAAGCTCGTCCACAGCGGCGTTACAGCCGCGGCGTATAATTCCGCCCTCTTTTAAGGTCATGGCGGGGTCTTCGGCAATGGTGGTTTCGATGGCGTTTGCAACATCGGTTAAGGGGTCGATTTCTGCATTAACACGCTTTAGCGAATTTGTTTTTGCAGTATTTAAAAGCTCTTTAATTTGGGGGAACAGCTTTATGGTTCGCTCTAAGGATTTAAGGTCCCGCGCGTTGGCGGTGCCGTAAACCAAGCGGGTGGTTAAACGCTCGATATCGGTAATATTCTTTAACAGCTCGCGGATTTCGTCGCGCATAACGCCGTCGGAATAAAGCTCGTTTACCGCATCCAAGCGGGATTTTATGGCGCCCTCGTTAACCAAGGGCTTTTCTAACCAGCGGCGCAAAAGCCTTGCACCTGCGCTGGTTTTTGTGCGGTCGATAGCCCACAAAAGCGAACCCTTGCGCTGTTTTGTGCGCATAGATTCGGCAATTTCCAAATTGCGGCGGGATGAGGAATCTATACCCATAAACTCGTCGCAGGAATAGAAATTTACCTTTTGCAGGTAGGTAAGGTCTATTTTTTGGGTACTGCTTATGTAAGAAAGCAAGCCGCCCACCGCCCGCAGGCAATAATCGCTGTCGGTGGCGGGGTTAAAGCCGTAAATCTGCTTAAACAAATTCAAGCCCGCAGTTACGGTAAAGTTTTCGCCTTCGCCCTTGGAAACAAGGGTGTTAAAGCGGTTTGCAAAGCCGCCGCTAAGCTCGGCGGGAAAATCCTCTGTACAAATAAGCTCGCTGGGGGTGTATGCCGCAGATTCCGAAAGCACGCGGGCAAAAAGGTTTTCGCCCAAAAGCTCGGTAGCGCTGATAATGCCTGTGGAAACGTCGGCAAAGGCAATGCCGCAACCGAAATTATCGCAATATGCGGCGCAGATATAGTTGTTTTTCTTTTCGTCAAGGAATCCGTTTTCGGTAACGGTGCCGGGGGTGATAATGCGTATTATATCACGCTTAACAATGCCCTTTGCGGTGGCAGGGTCTTCTAACTGCTCGCAGATGGCAACGCGGTACCCGCGGGAAACAAGCTTTGCTATAAAGGGCTCTGCCGCGTGGTGGGGAACACCGCACATAGGCGCCCGCTCCTCTAACCCGCAATCCCTGCCGGTTAGCATAAGGTCCAGCTCTTTGGAGGCTATTTTAGCATCTTCGAAGAACATTTCGTAAAAATCGCCGAGACGGCACATCAGGATGCATTCGGGATGCTCCTGCTTCATTTCCAAATATTGCTTCATAAAAGGTGAAAGTGCCATAAATAACCTCCGTTATTTTACATTAAATACAATAAAATTATATATTTTTCAAGGACATGCGCCTTGAAAAATATACCTTAGAGGTTCGCAAGTTTGGACAAGCCGAAGGCGCGCACAAACTTGGCGCGAGCGCACGAACCTCACAACCAAACTAAACGCATGCGTTTAGTTTGAAAGCGTCAGCGTAATTAATGACAGCCGCCGCAGGTAGAGCAATCGTGGGTGCAGGCAGATTCGGGCTCGATAGTAAGCTGTACTGCGCTGTTGATTTCGCCAACAATAGCGGAAAGGTCCTGTTCTGCTTCGCGCATGGCAATAAGAGATTTGTTTTCGCTTATAGAATCGTAAAGCTCGCGAAGACGGGTGGAAAGGGTTTGGATAAGGTCGGTATCTCTTTCTTCCTCTGCCTTTTGACCCTCGGTTTCCAAAAGGGTTGCCTGAACGTTATATTCGGTAATAAGCTTGGTAAGCTCTTCGTCCTTGTTATAGGCAGCCTTTGCTTCGTTATATGCCTTTAGCTCGTCGCATTCGGCAAGTGCTTTCTTTAACGCCTCGATGGCATTTCTTAGGTTTTCGTTCATTGTTTTTTATATCCTTTCAAATTAAATTATTTTTCCGTTTAGTTGGTAAGAGCCCACAGTTTCTATTAACACGTCGGCAAATTCACCTGCGGGGATAGGTTTATCGAAATTTACTATTTTATTCTGGGTGCATCTGCCGCAATAAGTACCGTTTTTGCTTATGCCGTCGGAAAGGACGCGCATTTTCTTGCCTATAAACTTATAGTTAAGCTCCTGCGCTAAATCGTTTTCCATATCCGAAAGTGCTTTAAACCGTTGGTTGGAAACTTCCTTGGGGATTTGACCTTCCATCTTTGCGGCAACGGTGCCAACGCGGGGTGAATAGATAAAGGTGTATATCATATCGAACCCAACCTGCTTTACAAGGGACATTGTATCGGCAAAATCCTCGTCGGTTTCGGTGGGGAAGCCTATTATAATATCGGTAGTAAGGCTTATATCGGGGTTCTTTTGCTTTATTTCGAAGGCTTTTTCCAAATATTGCTCACGGGTGTATTTGCGGTTCATAAGCTTTAAAATTCGGTTTGAACCCGATTGCACGGGCAAATGGAAATGCTTTGCGATTTTTTCGTTTTGGGCGATAGCGTCTATTAACGCGCTTGATGCATCCTTGGGGTGGCTTGTCATAAACCGCATACGGTATTCGCCGTCGAAGGAGGCGCATTGGGTTAAAAGCGTTGCAAAATCGCAGCCGCCGTTATAGGAATTTACGTTCTGACCTAACAGAGTTATATCCTTATACCCCTGCTCTACCAAGCCTTTAACCTCGGCAAGTACGTCGGCACTGTTGCGGGAACGTTCGTGCCCGCGGGCATAGGGAACCACGCAATAGGTGCAAAAGTTGTTACAGCCGTACATTACGGGCACCCACGCTTTATATTTGCTGTCGCGGCAAACGGGCATACCCTCGCTTATAACACCAAATTCGTTGTGGGGTTTATCGGTAATAAAGCTAACCCGCTTTTTGGAATTAAGTACGGTTTGCACAATCTCGGGCAGGCGGTGGTGCATATCGGTGCCGAAGATAAAATCTACGTAAGGGTAGCTTTTGTAAATTTGCTCGCGGCGGTGGGCTTGCTGTGCCATACAGCCGCAAACGCCTATTTTTATGCTTCGGTTTTGCTGCTTTCTGCCTTTAAACTGGCCTGCCTCGGAAAGGGCGCGAACCTCGGCGTGCTCACGTATGGCGCAGGTGTTTATAATTATCATATCTGCAAGCGAACTATCGTCGGTAAGCTCGTAACCGCAAAGCTGTAAAGCACCTGCTATACGCTGGCTGTCGTGCTCGTTCTGCTGACATCCAAATGTTATAACGCAAGCCCTTTTGCCTGCGGTTTCGCCCTTTAGTGCCGCGGCAATATCGTATTGCTTTGTAATTTCCTGTTGGGTGATAAATTCTTCCATTAAAATGCCGTCGCCGCACATATAAAGCTGTTCATATATGGGCTTTCCTTTAAATTTTCTGTTGCCACAAAGCCGTTGTTAAGGCTTGCGTGGATAATTTTATTGTTCCCCAAATACAAAGCCATATGGTTTTTAAAAAACAGCAAATCGCCCTTTTGGGCAGTATTTAGGGGTATTTTTCGTAAATTAATATTCTTTTCTATATCGGCATCGCGCCACAGCGTTATGCCGTTAAAATAATATGCGTTAAAGCACAAGCCCGAGCAATCTATGCCAAGGTGGCTTCTGCCGCCCCAGCGGTATTGCACGTTTAAATATTTTTTTGCGGTATCGACTATTCTGTTCCGCATTAATTCGGTTGAAAGAATAAGAATATTAAGCGGGGCAAGGTGGCTTATTTGCATATAAAAGCAATGCTCGGCGGGGTGGGTTGCATAGGCAAAGGTTTTTAGACTGCTTGAAAGGGTTGCTTCTACCTTTGCGCCGTAGGGCAACGCCGTATAGGGAGCTAACCCAACCTTGCCTTGGGGAAGCATATCGGCAAAGGGCACGCACACCCTAAAATTAGGGGTGCAAAAATCGCCGAATAGGTTTGTTTTTAAGGTCCAGCCTGTATAACCGTATTCCGAAATGATTTTTGCAAAAATACCTTTTTCTTCCAAAACCTTGGCGGTTTCGCCAAACAAAAGCTCGTCGGTTTGGGGGGAATTAATATCCGGTTGGCTGTAAACCGTTGCTATGGGCTTGCATACTGTCATTAAAAATCACGCCTTACAATTTTTTACCGTGTATGTAATAAAAAAACAAGAAAAATATAAGCAAGAAAGGAGTGAAGCTTTTGAAGCTTATTAAATTTTTAACGACGGTTGCTTTAACATTTGCTTTTTGTGTTTCTGCCGCCGCAAGCCAAAAAATAGATTGGTTTTTTAAAAGCGGCGAAGCAAATTCCCAGCCCGTAATTTTGGGCGGTAGCCAAATGCCCAAGGAATACGGCGCCCTTTATATGGGCGAAAATGGGGATAAAACCGTTTATCTTACCTTCGATGCGGGCTACGGCAACGAAAATTTGGAAAAGATACTTGATATTTTGAAAAAACACAATATTAAGGGTGCATTCTTTATTCTGCCCGGAATTATAAAAAACAGTCCTAAAACCGTATTGCGAATGGCAAACGAGGGGCATTTGGTTTGTAACCACAGCACCACCCACGGGGATATGAGCAAAATAACGAATATAGCCGAATTTGAAAAAGAACTGCTTGGTGTCGAGGCGCAATACAAGGCGCTTACGGGGAAGGATATGGAAAAATTCTTCCGCCCGCCACAGGGTGCTTTTTCGGAAAATACCCTTAAATTTTGTAAAGAGCTGGGGTATACCCCCGTGTTTTGGTCTTTTGCTTATGCCGATTGGGATAACCAAAGCCAAATGCCGCCAAAAAAGGCAACCGAGCTTGTTTTAAGCCGCGCCCACGACGGAATGGTTATGCTGTTGCACCCAACAAGCAAAACCAACGCGGAAATTCTTGAGCCCGTTATACTTTCACTACAGGAAAAGGGCTATTCCTTCGGCACTCTTTACGACCTAAAGAACGCATAGTTCAGTATATGCGGTTTATTTATAATTAGCCAAAAGCTTGGCAAGGGCTTCTTCTGCCTCTGTATGCTTGCAAAGAGGCCCCCAGCCTTGGTATAGCTGGTGTCCGTCGGCAGTGCAGGTAAAGCTTACGCCCGCTTTATAAGCTACGTTAAACAGCTCCTGCCACATTCCGCCGGAGGTAAGTTCCCAATTTATGCCATTTTCTGCCATAAGCTTTATTAAGGGCTCGTAAATTTCTATACGTCTTGACATAGGAACAGATTCTATATCTGCCCCATAACGAACCAAATGGCCAACGCCGTTACCCATATGGGCAAGGCTTTTTATTTTGGGGAACCGCTTTATTGCGTTGTAATAGCCCTTTACGGTGGCTTCCAAAAGGTATTCCGCACCAACGGAATTTACCCTCTCTAACCAACTGTTCCAAAGCTTTTTGCCAGCTTCGGTGCCGTATTCGGGGCAAAAATAGGTATCGGGGTACATTATCATATCCATAGGCAGCTTTTGGGTATCTATCATAAAATGAATAGAAAGCTGAACTATATCTACCTTGTTTTGGTCCTCTACGGGAATATTTATATCCCCTTTATCGTTTAAAAGCTCGGTTTCCACACCGCAATGGAACTTAACCTGCTTTGGTGTATACGCGCGGTATTCCGAAAGGAATTTATCAAGCTCCTTAGTGCCCTGAACGTGCCAGCATACCCAATCCTTTTCGCCGTTGGGCATAGCCTGGGAATAGTGCTTTAACACAGCCGCTTCGTCAATGCCAAGGTCTATACACGCCTTTTCTATGTTGGGCATTGTCATTTCGTCAGCACCGCATTCGTCAAGGTGATAGTGAATATGAAAATCCTTCATTATGCTTAACCCCTTAAAAAATTATTTTTTGGGAAGAACGATTTTGCGGTTTTCGGGCTTGCTTGATTGACGATAGATAACTACCCTTCTGCCGATAACCTGTACCGCTTCGCAATTTAACGCTTCGCACAGGGCGACCATAGTTTCCTTGGGGGAAAGGGGCGAGGTTTCAAGTACGGTAAGCTTTATAAGCTCGTGCGCCTCCAACGCTTTGGAAACGGTTTCCAAAACCTTTTCGCCTATGCCCAGCTTGCCAAGCTGTGTGGTAGGCTCTATTGTGTTTGCAAGTGAGCGCAAATATGCGCGCTGTTTTGTTGTTATCATTTGTTATATCCTCTTAAATTATTTACTTGTGGAACCGAACCCGCCGTGTCTTTCGGCGGTGCAAGCATCGTCCTCGGTTATGCCGTAGGGAAGAAAAATGCCTTGGGCGAAGGCATCGCCCGCTTTTATGCTAAAGGGCTTTGTTGCGCCCACAAGCTTTATTTTTATGTGGCCCTCGTTATCGGCGTTGAAATAATCCGAATCGATAACGCCCGCGGTGTTTGCCAAGCGAACTCCGAACTTAAAGCCCGAGCCCGAACGGGGTAAAATTACCAAAACCCAGCCGTCGGCTATTTTTGCGCGGATGCCCGTATCGATAATAATTTCCTCGCCTACGTTAAGTGTAAAATCGTAGGGGGCAATAAAATCGTAGCCTGCCGACCCTGCGGTTGCGCGGGTGGGGAGCACTATATTTTCGTAGCAATCTCTGCCAAACTGCTCTTTGGAAACCTTATAAAATTTTGCAATACGGTTCATGCCTGCCAGCCTCCGTTTATATCTATTATACTTCCTGTGATATATTTTGATTTATCCGATACCAAAAATTCCACGCAATGGGCAATTTCCTGGGGTTCGCCCATTCTGCCAAGGGGGATTTCGTCGCAAATGGCATCGATATCCTCGAAGCTTAGGTTTTCGTTCATATCGGTATCTATAATACCGGGGCAAATGCAGTTTACCCTTATGCCCGAAGGCCCAACCTCTTTCGCCAACGCCTTTGTAAAGCCTATAAGCGCCGCCTTTGTGGTGGAATAATCTACCTCGCAGCTGCCGCCGCTTTCGCCGAACACCGAGGAAATATTTACTATATTGCCCTCTTTACGGCTTAGCATATTGGGCAATATTTTGCGAACTATGTTCATTGCCGAAAGCAGGTTTATTTGGAACAAGCGGTTAGATGCATCCACCGAAACGTTATCGAACATATCTACCAAGGGCGCGCCTGCGTTGTTTATGATAACGCTAACGTCCTTGCACAAATCGGCAATTATATTTACCGATTGTGGGTTTGCAAGGTCTGCCTGAATAACGGTCGCGTTGCCAAGCTCTGCACATAATGCGTTGGCTTCTTCTATGCTTTTATTGCAATGAATATATACGCGGTAGCCCATTTGGGATAGGGTTTTACATACTTCCCTGCCTATACCCTTTGCGCCGCCGGTTACCAATGCCGATTTTATCATTTTTTCGCCTTCTCTAAAATATGCTTTAAATCGCTTTTGCTGTATTTATATACCGCATCGCAGAACGCACAGGTCATTTCGATGCTTTCTTCGGAATTTATCATATCCAACAGCTCTTGTTCGCCAACGGCTATTAACGCGCCGTCGGTATGTTCGCGGTTGCAGGGGCAATGGTAGCCGCACTGAATTTCGTCGAAAATATCGTATTCCAAGCCGTTAAACACCGCGGAAAGAACGTCCTCTAAGCTGCCCTCGTCCAATATTTTGGTTACAGAGGTCATTTTGCTTGCGTTTTCCTCTAACCTTGCGGCAACCTCTTCGTCGGCAAAGGGCAAAAGCTGTACCAAGGCGCCCCCCGCCTGCTTTACGGTGTAATCTCTGTCTACAAGAACGCCCAAAGCACAAACGGTGGGAATTTGCTCGCTGGTGGCATAATAATATGCAATATCGTCACCTATTTCGCCGGTTTGAATTTCGGATATGCCAACATAGGGTTCGTTGCTGCCGCTAACGTCCCGCATAATATACATCATACCCTTGCCCACAAAGCCGCCTACGTTAAGCTTGCCGTCGGCACGCAAGGGAAGGTCTTCCCAAGGGTTTTGAACAAAGCCGCGAACGTTACCGCACCAATCGCTGGTTACTATAATATTTCCGCCGGGGCCGTCGCCCTTAAAGCTTATTGTAAGGGCATCCTTTTCTTC
>JAFYOG010000196.1 GCA_017560285.1 Clostridia bacterium | reverse complement strand
AGTAGAAAATGCAGAACCTTTTTCCATTCAGGCTTTAATGGATCTTATTATCGGCAGAAAGATAGATAAGAAGGAAGGCTCTTATACTACGTATCTGTTCGAAAAGGGAAGAGATAAAATCCTTAAAAAGGTTGGCGAAGAAGCTACCGAGGTTATTATCGGCGGTAAAGCTAACGATAAAGCCGAAACAATTTACGAGCTTGCGGATTTAATGTATCACGCTCTTGTTTTAATGGCAGATATGGATATTTCTGTTGATGACGTAATGAAAGAATTAGCATCCAGACACGTAATAGATAAAAAAGTAAAGCAAGAAAAAATGGCATAATTTAAAAATCCTTTGGAGTGCTTTTATGTTTTGCAAAAATTGCGGTAATGAACTTTTAGAAAACGTTAAGTTTTGTACGAATTGCGGCGCCCCCGTTCCTTTGGAAGAAAGCGTTACTGTTGAACCTGAAATTGCTGTTGAACAACAAAATATAAACGACGAAGCATCTTTAGAAAACGAAAATTGTTTATGCAATGCACAGAACACAGATGCTGCGGACGAATCTGAACCCGTTTGTGAAGAAGCAACCGGTAATGAACATAACGAAAGTGCAGAGCCTGTTTTAAGCGAGGATGACGTAGTTAATTCCAACAGCTCGGCTGAAAATACACCGCCTGCAAAGAAAAAATGCCGTATAGGCAGAATAATTGCAGTTGCAGTTGCCTTGCTCTTAAGCTTTGTTTTGTTTTTAATGCTGTTTTCTGCATCGGCGGTACAGATGTTTAGGGTTAACATACATCCTAATGCCATCGGCGATGCTTTTGCGATGATCGATTTAGAAGAAATGACTGTATCCGAACTGCTTCCTGAAGAAGTTTTAAAAGATATGGGCATTGAAGACGCATCTGATGAAATAGTTGATTTCATATATGAAAATATCGATCAAGAAAAGCTTGAACAGCCGTTAACAAAAGAGAATATAGAACATATTATAGGCGAAGACGGCTTTGTAGATAAGCTTTTCTCGATTATATCAGTGAATTTGTTGGATATAGCCGAGGGCAAATCTGTTGCTATAATTACCGCAGACGAAATTTGCGATCTTGTTTACGAGGAAAAGGATTTCATTTGTGATGTTGTAGGGTATACAATAACCGAGGAACACATAACCGATCTGAACGGTTATTTAGAGGCAAATTACAGTGAATTATTTACCGAAATCACCCTCGAAGAAACCGTTGATGATTACGAATTCCAAAATCCTATTCCCGTTTTGTTAGATTCCGTATCGTTGCTATTTTATGTATCGCTTATAGTTATCGTATTAATCATTGCGTTAATGTGCTTAATACTTCGTTCTGTTGCAAGAGGTCTTAAATATTCCGGCGTTTCTGCAATTATATGCGGTGCGTTAGAGGTGGGAGCCGCTTCTGCCGGTTTAGCCGTATTTAATTCTTTAATTGCAGATTCTATCTTTATAGAAATAGCGTTCTTTAAGAATATTATTTCGACCTTTGTAAATAATGTTTTAATATCACTCGTATGGATAGGCGGCACAATTTTACTTTTGGGAATTGTATTTGTAGTTGTGTCTGTAATAATCAATATCATAAAAAAGCGTAAAGCGCGCAGAACCGCATAAACAAAAAAGAGTACCTGACAGGTACTCTTTTTACTTATTGTCTGCCAAGGCTATCTAACAAAACGTCGTCGGCATAAAGATACATTGTTTCGCCGTTGTAAAAGCGCTTGTATTGAAAAGAAAAATCAATATCGTTAACAATTATTCTTAGCTCAAAATCGTTATTTTCGGCAATATTTTGTTCGCCGCAAACGGTGTTGTTAATTATAAGCATTGCTACGCCATTTTTAATAACTACAAACGCATTTAACCCCGAAATTTTTCCGCTTAAAAGTTGTGGTGTTCCGTCGTCTATATACGGGCGTAAAGGTGTTTCCTCGCCTTGGGGTGCTTCTGTGTTTTCTAATGCATCTTCGTCTTCTATATCAATGTCGTATTCGTTATCTGCGTTTTCGGCAGTTTGCTTTGAAAGCTCCTTATACGCATTTATACCTGACCAAAAATAGAATACGGTCATTCCGTGAATAATTATATTAACAACAAGAATGCTGTCATACAAGCCGTTAAACAGACTGTAGGCGATTAAAACAACGCTGTCTATAATAACGAACCACATAGAGAAAACCATAAATATAATGTTTTTCTTGGATTTTAGATAGCATACAACCAGTGCAGTTAAAGCAATAATCGCTATTGCAAGCCCAACTGCAAAAAACAACGTTGATTTTGTTCGAAAAACGCATGCGTATACAATACCGTAGGTTGATATTGCCGAAGAAAAAGGCATCATAGGGAAGCCCTTGGTAAAAACTATAAAGGCGTCAACAAGGGTAAGTATTATCATAAACAAAAGCGTGTATCTGCCGCGGTTTGTTTTTACTTTAAGTTTAATCTTTTCGTCTTGGGTATAGAATGCCATAGCTTTACTCCGAAAATTGTTTTATATATTATACCTCTAAACGTAATTATTGTCAATTATAAATAACCGGGGTATTTATAATAAATCTGTATGCAAAAATGTTATATTTTTTGCTATAAAAGGGTTGACAAGTAAATAACATTGTGGTATACTCCATATGTTGTCTGCAAAGGCAATATCTGGGTGTGGCGCAGTTTGGTAGCGCGCTACCTTGGGGTGGTAGAGGCCGCAAGTTCAAGTCTTGTCACTCAGACCAAATCGGGTGTTCATAACAATATAGTTGTGAACACCCGATTTATTTTTACTATAAATTGGAAGTGTTTATCTTATGGCGAAATTTATCGAATTTTTAGATCTAAGTATGCCTAAACCCGGTTTATATGGTTGGTACCATATAATGTGGTTGGCTATTGTGGCAATTTCGATCGTGCTGTTATGTAAATTCTTTAAAGAAGGTACCGAAAAACAGGTAAATACCATTATACATACTGTTGCAATAGCCGTATTTATTTTAGAGATTTATAAACAGGTCAATTTTACTTTTACTGTAGAAAACGGTATTATCTCTGCAGATTATAGTTGGTATGCATTCCCGTTCCAGTTTTGCGATATGCCCATGTACGTTGGTTTATTAACCATTTTCTTCCGCAAGGGTAAAGTGCACGATGCGTTATGTGCGTTCTTAGGCACCTATGCAATTTTCGCAGGTATATGCGTTATGTTGTACCCCGGTGATGTTTTTATAGAAACCATCGGTATAAATATTCAAACAATGATATGCCACGGCGGTATGTTGGTTGTTGGTGTGTATCTGCTATATACCCAATATGTAAAGAACAGCTATAAAACACTGTTAAAAGCGTTGCCCGTGTTTGTTTGCGGTATCGTTATTGCAACGATTTTAAACGAGATAGCAGCCGCTTCGGGTATTTTAGAGAATGAGACCTTTAATATGTTCTATATAAGCCGTCATTGTGCCCCTCATTTGCCGGTATACAGCTTAGTTCAACAGGTTGTTCCTTATCCGTGGTGCTTGTTTATTTATATTTTAGGCTTTACGGCAGCTGCGGGAATTATCATAAGCATTCCTATAGCTATTCGAAAAATAAACAAGTTGATTAATGCAAAATAATTATAACGGGAGATTTTCTCCCGTTTTTTTATTTTTAATTGACATTTACAATTATATGGTTTATACTCATTCTGTAAAATATT
>JAFYOG010000195.1 GCA_017560285.1 Clostridia bacterium | reverse complement strand
GGGAATATGCCCTTGCCGCGGCTGAAATAGAAAAGCAATGCCTGCACACCCCTTGGAGCAAGCAGCAAATAGAGGCTTTGCCCGAAAATGCCGCATATTTTTGCGCCTTGCGGGATAATATCCCCGTGGGTATAATTTCGGCTTATTTCGTTTTGGACGAAATACAGATTATGAACCTTGCGGTACTGCCCCAATACCGCGGCAACAAAATCGGTTACGGCTTGTTGCAATGCATTTTTAGCCTTGGGGCAGAAAAAAACAGTAAATTTATTACGTTAGAGGTTGCGGAAAACAATTTATCGGCAATTTCACTTTACCAAAAATGCGGTTTTGTTCCCGTTGGAAAGCGCAAAAACTTTTACGGAAGCATTTCGGCAGTTCTTATGGAGAAGCAGTTATGAAAATTTTAGGTATAGAATCCTCTTGCGATGAAACCGCGGCGGCTGTTGTAGAGGACGGCAGGCAGGTTTTATCGTCGGTGGTGGCATCCCAAATAGATATCCACGCGGTTTACGGCGGCGTTGTGCCCGAAATTGCATCCCGCGCCCATACCGAAGCTATTTGCGGTGTTGTGGAAAGCGCGTTAACCCAGGCAAACTGCACTATGGAGGATATCGATGCCATTGCGGTTACCAACGCCCCCGGTCTTATAGGCGCTTTGTTAACCGGCGTTTCCTTTGCAAAGGGCTTGGCGTTTACCACCAAAAAGCCCTTGGTGCCCGTACACCACATACGCGGTCATATTGCCGCAAACTATTTGGTTCACCCCGATTTAAAGCCGCCCTTTATTGCATTGGTGGTTTCCGGCGGGCATACCTCGCTTATGCGTGTAGAGGATTATACCGACCATAAGCTAATAAGCTCTACCCGCGACGATGCGGCGGGGGAAGCATTTGATAAATGCGCCCGAGTGCTTGGTCTGCCCTACCCCGGCGGTGCGGCAATGGATAAGCTTGCTGCCATTGGCGATAAAAACAAATATAAGCTTAACGCAGGCAACGTTGACGGCGCACCCTACGATTTTACTTTTTCGGGTCTTAAGACATCGGTTATTAACCTTGTACATACCGAGCTTCAGCGCGGCAGAATTATGGACGAGGAATTTAAGGCGGATATTGCCGCATCCTTTACCAACGCGCTGGTTAAAGCCATTACCGCACGGTTAGATCTGTTGCTTAGCGAAAACGGCGGCTGCGATATCGTTTTGGCAGGCGGGGTTGCCGCAAATTCACATCTTAGAGAAGCTGTAAAAGCCACCGCAGAAAAGTTTGGCGCAAACCTTTATTTACCCCCTCTTAAGCTTTGCGGAGATAACGCGGCGATGATAGCCGCCCAAGGCTATTATGAATTTTTGGCAGGCGTTCGCGGCGGCACAGACCTTAACGGATACGCCACAAAGCACTGCTGAATTAATGCAAAAATCCCCCAAAAATCGGCAATTTTTTACCCTATGCTTTAGGTAGGATTTTTTATAGAATTTTTACCCCTTTTTTACCCCGTTTTTTGGCAATTTTCGGCAACGGTTTTTTTGCGTTTTGCAACCTAAAATGCCAAAATTTCACCGCGGTTTCCCATAATGTATATTACATAATGTTTTGTGGAAAATGTGGAAAACTATGTGGAAAACTCCCCTTTTCACACATCGAAAACCCGAAAATGCTGTAAAATCGGGGTTTGGGGTGTGGAAAACTATGTGGAAAAGGTGAAAAACTCTATTACATAATGCAAAATCCGTGGCGAATTATGTAAACCGCAACCATGTATATTTTATAAAAATATGCATATAAAAAAGCAAGAAAAAGAAGATTTTTTGCAAGGCAAAAAATCTTCTTTCAAATTACCGTTTTTTAACGTAAATTTTTGGCTGTTTTTAGGCTGTTTTGGGGGCTATTTTACGCTGTCCTCGCCGCCTAAGAATTTTATGCTTCGTTCTACCGAATCTTTAGATTCCCCCCAAGGTAAGGAATCGAACCTGTAATCGAATTTTTTGCAGAAAAGGGATATATCGTCCTTTAGGCTTTCTAAATAAGCGCAAACCTTTTCGTTGGCGGCTTTTACCAAATCGTTATATTTATCCTTTTCTAAAACCCGCTTTGCCGAAAGCATATATTGCTTATAATGGGGCAGGCAGAAATAGCGAACCTGAGCAAAGGAATTGCGGAATTCCCGTTCCTCGTCGAACAAATATGCCGCGGTGGTAAACATCTTTGCTATTTTATCCTCTATTCTGTCGCAAACGTAACAGCTGTTTTCCAGCTCGGTTACCCGTTCTACGCTTTTTGCGGCGATATCGCGGGAAAATATGTTGCCGGTGGTTACTTCTTTTTTAAGCTTTTCCAAATGGCTTTCAAGCATTAAGGCAAGGCCTAAACGGTTTTTCATATTAAACATTTTGGCGTAATGGCGCTTGCAAAAGCCCTTTTTGTTGGTTTCCTGCCGTATATCGGGCTCCATCATCGATGCGCCCAATATAATTTCGAGCTCGTCCTGCTCTAACTTTTCTTTAAGCGCGCAAAAGGGGCAATGGTTTTTATGCTCGGAAAATGCCTCGGTTACCGGTATTGTATATATATGCTCCTTCAAAATTATCACCTCTTTTAGAATATACCATATTTTAACACAGTTGAACAACAATTACAAGGTGCAAAAAATGAACTTTATTCAACGGGATAACAATTTGCTTATTACCCAATCCGAAAATTTTAACCCCTTCGACAGCTGCGAATGCGGTCAATGCTTTCGGTTTAACAAAATAAGCGATAACGAATACAGCCTTATTGCCTGCGGAAGAAGGCTTAATATGCAAAAAACCGCCGAGGGCTGGCTGTTTTTGGATATTACAGAGGAGGAATTTTGCAAAAGCTTCGTGCCCTACTTCGATTTAAACAGAGATTACGGCAGCATTATAAAATCCTTTTCTGCTGATAAAACAATAACCCGCGCCGCAGAAGCCGCAGGGGGTATAAGAATTTTTAGGCAGGACCCTTGGGAAACCTTAATTTCTTTTATAATATCCCAAAACAACAACATTCCCCGCATTAAAAAGATTATAGAATCGTTATGCGCGTTGCTTGGCGAAGAAAAAAACGGCGTTTACAGCTTCCCTACCCCCCAAAGCATTGCAACGGCAGGGGCAGAGGGGCTTGCACCCATAAAAAGCGGGTTCCGCGCAAAATATATTGTGGATGCCGCCGAAAAGGTGTTAAACGGCACGGTAGATTTAAACCGCGTTGCCGCCGAGGGCTACGATGCCGCCCTAGCAGAATTAAAGCTTATAAAGGGCGTTGGGGATAAGGTTGCAAACTGCGTGCTTTTGTTTGGGTTCGGCTATTACCAAGCGTTCCCTATTGACGTATGGGTAAAAAGGGTTATAGATAACTTCTATAACGGCGATTTCGACCCAACAATCTTGGGGGAATATGCAGGTATAGCACAGCAATATTTGTTTTATTATCAGCGTTCGCTTTTAAAGGATTAACACATTTTTTATATAAATCATAATCTTAATGCGAGGGGAGCTTTTTAACCCTCGCATTATATATTATATTTTTTAGGAGGCTTTTATGGGCTGCTTCGATTCCTTCTTCGGCGGTAACAACTGCTGGATAATTATTCTTATTGCTATCGTTATTCTTTGTTGCTGCTGCGGTTAATTCCGCAGGGACGTAAAAAGGCTGCCTTTTACGGCAGCCCTTTTTTATTATTTTGCTTTTGTATTAATTTCGGTTACGAACTTAACAAGCATTTCGTCAATGGACATTGCGCCCAAATCCTCGCCCTTGCGGTTACGTACCGAAACGGTGTTTTCTTCTTGTTCCTTTGCGCCCACAATAAGCATATAGGGGATTTTTTCCATCTGTGCCTCGCGGATACGCTTGCCCATGGTTTCGTTTCTGTCGTCAAGACGAACGCGAATGCCCATAGCCTCCATCCTCTTGGCAACCTCGGCAGCATAGCCGTTTACGTCGGCGTTTACGGGGATAACGCTTGCCTGAGTGGGGGATAGCCACATAGGAAGTGCCCCTGCGTATTTTTCTAAAAGCAACGCCAAGGTTCTTTCGTAACAGCCCATAGATGTACGGTGAATGATATAGGGGTTAACAAGCTTGTTTTCGCTGTCTACGTATTCCATACCGAACTTCTTTGCAAGAAGCATATCGATCTGAATGGTTACGATGGTATCCTCTTTGCCGAAAACGTTCTTGCACTGAATATCCAGCTTGGGGCCGTAGAAGGCGGCTTCGTCTATGCCGATTTCGTAATTAATTCCAAGCTTATCAAGCATTCTGCCCATAATATCCTGCGCTTCGTTCCATTGCTCGGGGGTGCCTTCGTATTTGTCGGTACGCTTGGGGTCCCATTGCGAGAAGCGGAAGGTACAATCCTCCCACAAGCCCAAGGTTTCCAAGCAATATTTTGCAAGGTCTACACAGCCCTTAAATTCTTCCTCTAACTGGTCGGGGCGAAGAACAAGGTGGCCCTCGGAAATGGTGAACTGACGAACGCGGATTAAGCCGTGCATTTCGCCGCTGTCTTCGTTACGGAACAAGGTACTTGTTTCGCCAAGACGCATAGGTAAATCTCTGTAGGAACGGCGCTTGTTAAGGAACACCTGATATTGGAAGGGGCAGGTCATGGGACGCAAAGCAAAGCATTCCTTGGTTTCGTCATCTGCGTCGCCCATAATAAACATACCGTCGCGGTAGTGGTCCCAGTGGCCGGAAATTCTGTAAAGGTCGCGCTTAGCCATAAGGGGTGTTTTGGTAAGCAAATAGCCGCGGCTTTGTTCAACGTCCTCTATCCAGCGCTGCATAAGCTGAATAACTCTTGCGCCCTTGGGCATAAGAATGGGCAAGCCCTGACCGATAACGTCAACGGTGGTGAAGAACTCTAATTCTCTGCCGATTTTGTTGTGGTCGCGCTTTCTTGCTTCCTCTAACTGTGTGATATATTCCTTAAGCTCATCCTTGCTGGGGAACGCACAGCCGTAAATACGCTGAAGCTGTTTGTTGTTTTGGTCGCCCTTCCAATATGCGCCGGTGCACTGCATAAGCTTTACAGCCTTAACCGCGCCGGTGGCAAAAAGGTGGGGGCCTGCGCAAAGGTCAACAAATTCGCCCTGACGGTAGAAGGAAATTACCGCGTCCTCGGGTAGCTCGGTTATAAGCTGAACCTTGTAGGGCTCTGCCTTTTCTTCCATAAAAGCAATAGCCTCTGCACGGGGAAGGGTAAAACGCTCGATAAGAAGATTTTCTTTAACAATCTTCTTCATTTCGTCTTCGATATTCTTTAAAACCTCGGGGGTAAAGGGGGTTTCGCTGTCGAAATCGTAATAAAAGCCGTTTTCTACCGCAGGGCCGATGGTAAGCTTTGTTTCGGGGAACAAGCGCTTTACCGCCTGTGCAAGGATATGCGCTGCAGTGTGGCGGAACACCTGCTTGCCCTCGGCGTTTTCGAAGGTTAAAAGCTCTACGTTGTCGCCATCGGCAACGGGGGTGTTAAGCGCGCAAACGCTGCCGTTAACCTTTGCGGCAATAACCGAACGCGAAATAAGCTCGGCTTCCTTTGCGGCATCGTAAACGGTTAAATTGTCGCTAACCGAATATTCGCTTCCGTTAATAATAAGTTTCATATAAATCCTCCATATTAATAAGTATTTTTTACAAAAAACAAAGCACCCTGTGGAAATTAATCCACGGGGTGCGATTTTTACATACGCACGGTTCCACCCGTACTTTTAGCTTTTTATATGCTTTTCGGTACTAAGCAGGCGGTATTTGCAAGACCGTTTCTTATTGCGCTTTCAGCCCTTGGGTAACCCCGTTTGGCGCAAATTCTCTGTAAAGACGTAAATTGCAAACGTGTTCTGCTATTATCATACACTATTTAAAGTATACCACTTTTTTTGCTTTTGTCAATGGGTTTTTACTTTACTTCGGTCAAAAGCTCGCAGCCGTGGGATTGCAACGCGGCAACCGCTTTTTCGTTATCGGCAACGCGTATAATAAAATATGCGTGGTCGGAATTGGGCACGATGTATTCGTACATATATTCCACCGAAACGTCTTTATCGGCAATAGCCGCCAAGGTTTCGGCTATGCCGCCCTTTTTATCGGGGATGCCTACTGCGATAACGTTAGAAAGCGAAACTGTCAAGCCCGCCTCTTTAAGCGCCTTTTCGGCAAACTCGGGCTTATCTACAATAAGGCGAAGGATACCGAAATCGGTAGTATCGGAAATAGAGATTGCGCGGATATCTATGCCCGCGTTGGCGATTATTCCGGTAATTTCCGCTAATCTGCCGTCTTTGTTTTCTATAAAAACCGAAAGCTGTTTAATAAACATACCTACACTCCTTAAAATTTAAAGATTGTAACCCAAATTAAAGGCTTTTTCGTTAACCTCTATGGTCTTTGCGGGAACGGTTGCGCGGATAGCGTTTAGGCAATCGTCGTAATTAAGCCCCAGCACCTTTGCCGCCATACCCAAAAGAACGATATTTACAGCCTTTGCAGAGCCTGCCTGTGTTGCCAAATCAAGGGCGTTTGCATAAATAACCTTAACGCCTGCATCGGCAATCCTGCCCAAAACGTTTTCGGGGTATACCGCGTTGCCCATTATAACGGGCATAGGGTCTATTTGTGCGGTGTTGGAAATTACAGTGCCGCCCTTTTTAAGGTAAGGCAGCCAGCGTGCGCTTTCCAATGCCTCGAAGGAGATAATAACGTCGGCTTCGCCCATATCGATTACGGGAGAAAACACCTTTTCCCCTGCACGCACGTAGGTAACAACGCTGCCGCCGCGCTGGCTCATACCGTGAACCTCGCTAACCTTAACGTCCATACCCGAATCTATAAATATTTTGCCCATAAGCTTGCTGGCAAGCAGTGTACCCTGACCGCCAACGCCTACGATAAGAATGTTAATTCCGTTCATTGTCTGCACCTCCTTAATTATTGCCGATAGCGCCCAAACGGCAGCTTTCTATGCAGACACCGCAGCCCAAGCACTGGTTGGGGTCGATAACCGCTTTTGTCTTGCCGTTTTCAAAAATCTTTTGGGAAATTGCAGGACAGCCTACCTTAAGGCACATCTTACAGCCAACGCATTTATCTGCATCTATTTTTAATGCAGGTGCGTGGGTTACGCTCTTAAGCAACGCGCAGGGACGGCGGGAGATAACCAACGAGGGCTCTTCTGCCTCTAATTCTGCCTTAACTGCTTCGCGGGTGGCTTTAATATCGAAGGGGTCTACCACAACAACGCGGTTAATGCCGATGGATTTTGCCAACGCCTCTAAATTAACTGCGGTGGTGGGGTCGCCCTTAATGGTTTTGCCGTTTAGGGGGTTGTTTTGGTGGCCTGTCATACCGGTAATGGAGTTATCAAGCACGATTACGGTAGACATTCCCTTGTTGTAAACAATATCGATAAGACCCGTAATACCCGAATGGATAAAGGTAGAATCGCCTATAACCGCAATAGATTTCTTTGCGGCGTCTGTACCGCGGGCGGTATTATAGCCGTGCAAAGCAGAAACCGATGCGCCCATGCAAACGCAGGTATCCATCATAGCCAAGGGAGCCTGCGCGCCCAAGGTATAACAGCCGATATCGCCGCTTACGTACAAATTAAGGTTCTTTAACGCGTAATAAAGACCGCGGTGAGGACAGCCTGCACAAAGCACGGGGGGGCGCGGGGGGATTTCGCAATCTACGGCAACGGTTTCCTTACGGGTACCAAGAATAGCGCTTGCTATCATAGATTGATTATATTCGCCCAAAGGAGGGAACACTTCCCTGCCTATAGCCTTTACACCAAGCTTAATGCAATGGGTTTCGATAATATCGTCAAGCTCTTCGATAACGTAAAGGGTTTTTACCTTGCTTGCAAAATCGATAATTGCCTTTTTGGGCAGCGGGTTAACGATACCAAGCTTTAGGTAGCTTGCATTTTCGCCCATTGCCTCGCGGGCGTAATTATACGTTGTGCCTGCGGCGATAATACCTATTTCGGTATTAAAGATTTCTTCTTTATTAACACCAAGCTCAAACGCCGCGGTATCTGCCCAATCTGCCAAAGCCTCGTTACGGGCTTCTACCTTAACGTGGGCTTTTTTAGCCATGGCGGGCATCATAACGTTCTTCATAACGTCCTTTTTATATTCCTTCAAGGGCAGCTCTGCTCTTTCGGAAATATTTACCAAGGAACGGGAATGAGAAATTCTTGTGGAAAGGCGAAGCAGGAAGGGGGTATCGAACTGCTCGGAAAGGTCAAAAGCTATTTTGGTAAAATCCAAAGCCTCTTGGCTATCGGCAGGCTCTAACATAGGAACCTTTGCGGCGATAGCGTGGCGGCGGGAATCCTGCTCGTTCTGGGAAGAATGCATACCGGGGTCGTCGGCAACGGCGCAAACCATACCGCCGTTAACGCCGATGTAGGATGCGGTATATAAAGGGTCTGCCGCAACGTTCAAGCCAACGTGCTTCATTGCGCAAAAGGACCTTGCGCCGCCGAAGGATGCGCCTATGGCAACCTCAAAAGCAACCTTTTCGTTGGGAGCCCATTCGGAATACATTTCGTCGTATTTAGATGCGGCCTCGGTAATTTCGGTGCTGGGGGTACCGGGATAAGAGGATATTACCTTAACCCCTGCCTCGTAAAGACCGCGGGCAACCGCTTCGTTACCCAAAAGCAATTTCTTTTCCATAATATATCAATCCTTAAATTACTTATTTTCGTTTCTTAAATCAAGAACGCGCTTAGCCTTGCCGGTAAAGCGTTCGATAGAATTAGGCTCTACAAGAGATACCTTAATTTCTATACCCAAAATGTTCTTTATGTTATCGTGGATAGTTTTTTGAAGCTTAACAAGCTCGCCGTAACGGTCAAGCAGACTGCCGTCGATAAGCTCTACGCGAACCTCCATAGAATCGGAATAGCCCTCGCGGCGAAGCACGATAAGGTAATTGGGGCTTATGCCGTTTATGCCGATAAGCGCGCTTTCCACCTGCGAAGGGAACACGTTTACGCCGCGAACCTTTATCATATCGTCGCTTCTGCCGATAATCTTGTGCATTCTTGCACTGGTTCTGCCGCACTTACAAGCGTCGTAATTAATGTTTGTAATATCCTTGGTGCGGTAACGCAAAATAGGCAAGCCGCGCTTGGTAAGGTTGGTAACAACAAGCTCGCCGGTAGAGCCCTTATCCATAACGCTTAGGCTGTTGGAATCGATAATTTCGCAAAGGAAGTGGTCCTCGTTAATATGCAAGCCGTCGCGGTACATACATTCGCCGGACATACCGGGGCCGTTTAGCTCTGACATACCGTAGTTATCGGTACAGAAAAATCCGTTGCCCCAATGGTTTTCTATTTCGGTACGCATTTCGGGGGTAGAGCCCTCGCTGCCCAAAATACCGTATTTTAGGTTGTAGCTTTCCATAGGGTATTTATCTGCCATACCGCGGGCTGCCTCGGCAAGATACATACAGTAAGAAGGTGTTGCTACGATAGCATCGGTTTGGAAATCACGCATAAATTTAAGCTGCTTTTCGGTATTGCCCGAGGAAGTGGGAATAACCGTTGCGCCGATTTTTTCCAAGCCGTAGTGCAAGCCCAACGCGCCTGTGAACATACCGTAGCCAAAGCAGATTTGAACCTTGGTGCTTTCGGTTGCGCCTGCCGCCATGGCAAGACGGGCAACCTGCTCGGACCAGTTTTCCATATCCTCGCGGGTATAGGCAACAACGGTGGGGTTGCCTGTGGTGCCGCTGGATGCGTGCACGCGAACGATTTTTTCCATAGGTACGCTTAACATACCAAAGGGGTAGGTATCCCGCAGGTCGTCCTTGGTGGTATAGGGTATGTATTCTATATCCGAAAGACATTTTATTTTATCGGCGGTAACGCCTGCCGCCGCCAAACGCTTTGCATAGAAGGCGCTGTTCTTTTCGCAATAGTCCACCAAGGCCTTTAGACGCTCTAACTGCAACGTTTCTAAATCCTTGCGGGACATACATTCCATTTCTTTGTTAAAAATTCTGTTTTCCATTTTTATGCCTCTGCTTCCACAGGTTTTTATATTGATAATTCCATATTAAAAATTCTAAAATCACGCGACTGTAAACCAAGTCATAGTATTATACTACTTTTCTTTACAAAAAGCAATAGTATGTTAACTAAATAAAGTACTTTTTGTTGGTAAATAAGGGCAAAAACCCACGGTGCAGATATTTTTGTTGACAAAACAATAGAATTGTGTTATTATAACAGCCACGGGGCATTAGCGCAGCTGGGAGCGCACAACACTGGCAGTGTTGGGGTCAGGGGTTCGAATCCCCTATGCTCCACCAAAAAAGAAAGAACCGCCACAAGCGGTTCTTTTTTATTGCCTATTTTTTATTTTTATGTTACAATCAAAGCGATAAATACAGTTCTCTGAACCGTTGCATCGATTCCGCCATATTGCAAACACCGTTAAAGCAGGTTTCGGCGGTGAAGGAATGCAGATATTTATCTGCCTCTAAGGTTAAATAGCCTTTATAATTTAT
>JAFYOG010000032.1 GCA_017560285.1 Clostridia bacterium | reverse complement strand
TTTTTTGCCTTGCTTTCTGCCTTCATACGAAGTTCTTTGTTAAGAATACGCTTGCGAATACGAATAGATTTGGGAGTAACCTCTATAAGTTCGTCATCGGCAATAAATTCGATAGCTTCTTCCAAAGAAAAAATCACGGGAGGTGTAAGAATAAGTTTTTCGTCCGCACCTGCAGAACGGATAGCAGTAAGTTGCTTTTTCTTGCAGGGGTTTATCGCCATATCCTCGCCCTTGGGATTAATGCCGACAACCATTCCTTCGTAAACCTCTATACCGGGGCCAACAAACAAATTACCGCGTTCCTGCGAATTATAGCATCCGTAAGAAGTTGTTTCGCCTGTTTCGCTTGCGATAAGCGAACCTGTAAAGCGAATTTGAATATCGCCCTTATAAGGCTTGTACCCTTCGAAAAGGCTGTTAAGTATACCTTCGCCGCGGGTTGCGGACATAAACATACTTCTGTAACCAATAAGACAACGGGCGGGAATTGAATACTCGATACGCATACGGGTACCGTTTCCGTTGGGGTTCATCTGAAGCAAATCGCCCTTGCGGCGGCTTAATTCTTCTACGACCGTACCTACGTAATCGGAAGGAACGTCGGCGGTAACAAGCTCAAAGGGCTCGCACTTTACGCCATCGATTTCTTTAAACAACACGCGGGGTGTAGAACAGCAAAGCTCGAACCCTTCGCGGCGCATATTTTCTACAAGAATAGAAAGGTGCATTTCGCCACGGCCCGCTACGTTAAAGCAATCGGTGGTATCGCCCTCGGAAACGCGAAGAGAAACGTCCTTTAGCAATTCCTTAAACAATCTTTCGCGCAGCTGGCGGGATGTAACAAACTTGCCTTCCCTGCCTGCAAAGGGAGAATCGTTAACCGAGAAGGTCATTTCCATAGTAGGCTCGCCAACCTTTACAAACTCTAAAGGTTCGGGGCAGCTTACAGAGGTAACGGTATCACCGATAGTGATATTTTCTGCGCCGGAGAAGCAAACTATATCGCCCATACTTGCGCTTTGAACAGGAACTCTGTTAAGACCGTCGATCTGATATAAAGAAACAATCTTTGTCTTTTTGGGCTCGCTGTTAGAATGGTAGTTTGTCATTAAAACTTCCTGACCTTGGCGAATAGTGCCGCGCTCAATTCTGCCAATGCCTATTCTGCCAACGTATTCGTTATAGTCGATGGAAGAAACAAGCATTTGAAGTTCGCCTTCAGGGTCGCCTTCGGGTGCAGGAATGTGGGAAAGTATTGTTTCGAATAAGGGTTGCAAATCTGTACCCGCTTCGTGAGGAACGATAGATGCGGTACCTGCTCTGCCCGAGCAGAACAAGGTGGGGCTTTCTAATTGTTCGTCAGATGCATCAAGATCGAACAAAAGCTCTAAAACCTCGTCCATAACTTCGTCAATACGAGCATCGGGTCTATCGATTTTATTTACAACAACAATAACCTTATGGTTAAGCTCCAAAGCACGCTGTAATACGAAGCGAGTTTGGGGCATAGGGCCTTCTGCTGCATCAACCAACAAAATTACGCCGTTAACCATTTTAAGAATACGTTCTACCTCGCCGCCGAAATCTGCGTGGCCGGGAGTATCGATTACGTTAATCTTTACGTTTTTATAATGGATTGCAGTATTTTTTGCAAGGATAGTAATACCGCGTTCACGTTCAAGGGCGTTATTATCCATAACGCGATCTTCTGTAACCTGATTATCTCTAAACACGCCACCCTGCTTTAACATTTCGTCAACAAGTGTGGTTTTGCCGTGGTCAACGTGAGCGATAATTGCAATATTTCTTAAATCTTCTCTAACCATAATACAATCCTAACCGTTTAAATTTTATCTTATTATAAAATTTATCACAAAAAACGCTTCTGTGCAATGTGCATATTTAATAATATTTTATTAATACTAAATTTCCTCTTTATTTTATTAGACAAAAGTGATATAATTATTTACGATAATTAATTTGGTAGGTGTTTATTTTTGAGAATTAACGACCTTAAGAACGAATCGAATTTATATTTTCTCGGAATCGGCGGGATTAGTATGTCTGCAATCGCAATGATTCTTTCGGGAAAAGGATATAAGGTTTCGGGTTACGATAAAACATTAGGCGACGTAACAAATAAATTAGAGAAAAACGGCATAAAGGTGTATTCGGAATTTGACGTTAAACAAATCGAAAACTGCGATGCTATAATATACTCTGCGGCTTTCGGCCCTGATCATGAAATTATGATCGAAGCTGTAAAATCCGGAAAGCCCTTATATTCCCGAGCAGAGATTTTAGGCGCATTGGCAAATTTATATACAAATTCCGTTGCCATTGCAGGTACCCACGGTAAATCTACTACAAGCGGTATGCTTGGCCATATATTGCTGAATGCGGCGGGATGTGATCCTACCGTAGTTGTAGGTGCTGTAATGCGCGACGTTGGATCTACGTATCGCATCGGTACAGATAACAATTTTGTTTTCGAAGCCTGCGAATATAAAGACAGCTTTCTATCTTTCTTCCCAAAGGTAGCCGTTGTTTTAAACATTTCTCTTGACCATACCGATTATTTTACCGGTATAGAACATATGAGAGATTCCTTTACAAGGTTTATGAACAACAGCGGGAATGACGGTTTTGCTATTTATAACTACGATTGCGAAAACTGTATTTTAGCCGCAAAAGGATATAACGGAACCCATATAACCTTTAGCGGAAGCGGAAACAGCAACGCAGATTATTATGCTGAAAACATTTGCAACAACTGCGGTTTTGCTTCTTTCGACGTATACAAAAACAATAATTTTTATATTTCGGTTAAGCTTTCTGCTCCCGGCGAGCACAATATTTCTAACGCTCTTGCCGCTATTGCCGCTTGCGATATATGCGGAATTTCTAAAGAGGATATCGTTAAAGGCTTAGTTAGCTATGCGGGCGTAGGCAGACGATTTGAATATAAGGGAAGCTTTTGCGGCGCGGATGTATATGACGATTACGCACACCATCCCGACGAAATTAAAGTAACCCTTTCTACTGCTAAAGATATTGCCAAAGGAAGAGTTATCACAGTTTTTCAGCCGCATAACTATTCCCGCTTGCACGACCTGTTCGACGATTTTAAAACAGCTTTTGAAGATACCGATCTGTTAATTCTTTGCCCTTTATATGCAGCAAGAGATTCGGTCGGAACAGAGGTTTCTTCGGAATTATTATCAAAATCCATCGATGGCTCGCTTTATTTTGAAACCTTTGAAGAAATCAAAAATTATTTACGCAGCGAGTTAAAAAACGGCGATTTGCTTATGATAATGGGCGCAGGCGACATTACAAAGCTCGCTAACAGCATTTAATTACAATAGTTTTACAAAATATTGAAAAAACACTTGACAAAACGCAAAAATTGTTATATATTAAGGTGTTCGAATTTTTACGGAAAAACTTTTGGAGGTGGAATAGATGGCAAAGTGTTCAGTTTGCGGAAAGGGCGTAACATTCGGTTGCAATGTTTCCCACTCCCACAGAAAGACTAACAGAAGTTGGAAGCCCAACATCAGAAGAGTCAAGGCAAATCTCAACGGCACCGTTAAGCATGTATACGTATGCTCCCGCTGTCTCAGAAGCGGTAAGGTTACCAGAGCTATATAAGCCAAATTTAACTCAAAAAAACGAAGCAGTCTATACGACTGCTTCATTTTTTGTTTTTGTATAATATAACACGTTTTTTAGTTGACCTTTAATAGGAATTTCAATAGAAGTTTCCACAGTAAACCCCATTTTTTCTGCAAGCTTTACAGAATCTGAATTTTCGTCAATAATACGCAGGATAGCTTTATAGAACTTTAAACCTTCGAAGGTTATTTGCAACAAAGCAGATAATGCCTCGGTCATATACCCCTGCTTACGATATTTTGGTGAAAGCACATAGCCGATTTCGCAGGATTTGTCTTTGGAATTAATATTCGCATAGCCGATTGTTCCTATCATTTTGTTTTCGCCTTTTAGTTCAATCGCCCAATCTGCATACAAACCCCTGTAATAGCGTTTTTGTAACGATTCTATATATCCCTCTGTAGCAGCAATATTAACGTGCGGTTCCCAAAGCAAATATTTTGAAACCTCTGGCACAGAAGCATATTCATACATATCGTAAACATCGTTATTATTAAT
>JAFYOG010000194.1 GCA_017560285.1 Clostridia bacterium | reverse complement strand
GCAGCACACGCTAAAGGCGCAGAGCTTTCTTTGGAAAACGCAACAGAAGGTATGACCGCTCCGTTCCACAAGGGCGCTGCTAAATATTTTGAAGAAAAAGGAATTACTGTAGAAAGCAAATAATTTCTTTTAACAAAATAAAAAATAATAGTGGCTGCAGTTAAAAGCTGCAGCCATATTGTTGCTATATTGTACTTTTAAGGATGATTTTATGGGACTTTTTAAGAAAAAAGCCGTAGTAGACACAACCGTGCCTATGGACGTTGAAGCTGTAATGAAAAAGTTCGACCGCGAATCAAACACTCGTGTTTGGGAAGGCGCGCCAAAATGGGTTGTAACCTGTATTCTGGCATCCTTTTCGCTGTTTTGCGTTTACGTAACTTTGTTTGCTACGTGGCTTGACGAAGTAAGGCTTACGTCTTTTATGGCGTTTATTATGTTTATAGGTTTTCTTGTATTCCCCGCAAAAAAAGGAATGCAAAAAACCAACTATATCCCGTGGTATGACGTTATACTTATGTTTGCTGGTTCGGGTGCGTTTTTATACTACACAATAAACGCTACCGAAATAGTTTCAAGGTTCAAAATTAATTCTGTTGAACTTGCTATTGGTATTGTTGGTATTCTTTGTCTTGCTGAATTGTGCAGAAGAAGTGTTGGATTGCCTATTTTATTCGTTGCAGGCGCGCTTCTTGTATATGCATTTGTGTGGGGCTCTACAAACCCCGATTTACTTGCACGATTAACTGAAAACGTGCGCGTGCTCTTCTATTCTAAAGAGGGTATTCTTTCTACCCCTATTAACGTTTGCTCTAAGTTTATAGTAATGTTTATAATTTTCGGCGCGTTTTTAGAGCGTACGGGAATTGCCGATTTCTTTATTCAGATAGCAAACGCGCTTGTTGGGCGTTTTTCGGGCGGACCTGCTAAGGTTGCCGTTGTTGCAAGTGCTTTTGAAGGTATGGTTTCGGGTTCAAGTGTTGCCAATACAGTTGGTTCGGGTGCCGTTACCATTCCGCTTATGAAGAGAACCGGTTACAAGCCCGAATTTGCCGCCGCCGCCGAAGCAAGCGCATCAACAGGCGGACAGATAATGCCCCCAATTATGGGCGCGGCAGCTTTCCTTATGGCAGAAACGGTAGGCGTTCCTTACTCTAACATAGTTGTAAGAGCAATTCTTCCTGCAGTGCTTTATTTTGCAGGCGTATTTATTACGGTTCACCTTGAAGCAAAAAAAGAAGGTCTTCGCGGTCTTACAAAGGAAGAACTTCCAAGACTTAAACCGCTTTTAAAACAAACCTATTTATTGCTTCCGCTTATTCTTCTTGTTTACCTTGTTGGTACAAGCAAGCGTTCTATTGCTTATGCCGCCGCTATTGCTATTGTTGTTGCTATTGTAGTTAGTATGTTCAACAAGGGAAACCGCATTACCCCTAAGCGCATTTTAGAAGCTCTTGCCGCAGGCGGTCAGGGTATGATAACGGTTGCCGCGGCGTGCGGTGTTGCAGGCATTGTTGCAGGCCTTATAAGTGTAACGGGTCTTGCTTATATGTTGTTTAACGGCATCGTTGCTCTTGCAGGAAATCAGGTAATAGTTGCTTTGTTCCTTACAATGCTTTGTTGTATTGTTCTTGGTATGGGTGTTCCCACAACGGCAAACTATTGCATTATGGCGGCTACCTGCGCTCCTATTCTTAGTAAAATGGGCGTTCCCGATATTGCCGCGCACTTCTTTGTTTTCTATTTCGGTATTGTTGCCGACTTAACACCCCCTGTTGC
>JAFYOG010000193.1 GCA_017560285.1 Clostridia bacterium | reverse complement strand
CCTTTGCTACTGCTTCTGCGTTTTCACAAACGATAATTCTCATAATTTATATCCTCCAAATGATTTTTTCATTCTAAGCAGATTATATCACCGCGGTATGTAAATGTCAATGGCTTTTTAATATTTCGGCTTTTGCACCTACATAAAGAAAAAACGCCTGTAAAAGGCGCTTTTATTTATATTTGGGAACAAATTCTTTTCCGGTGATTAAATAGTGAACCGAAACATCAAAATAATCAGAAAACATCAAAAGCGTTTCCACGTCGGGGCAACGCTTGCCGTTTTCGTAATACGAAAGCGATTCGCGGCTCATATTAAGACCCATTGCCACCTTTAGCTGGCTGTACCCCTTCTTTTTTCTTATTTCCTTTAATCCCAACAGCTTCATACAGCGTTCCTTAAAAGAATATTAAAATCAACTTGACAATATTGTAACAATGTGTTACAATCTGAATGTAACAATTTGTTACATAATGTTGTGCGATGTCGAAATTAATCAGTTTGTATTGTGGCAGATTACATTGCGGCATTGCATGTTTATTTTTTGAAAGGAGATTCGTTATGGGAAAGAATAAGGCTATTGCAGGTTTGGTGCTTGGTATAGTTGGTATCGTGTTCGCTTTCTTGGGTACATGGTTCTCTGTTATCAGCCTTCCTGTTGCAATCGTAGGTTTGGTACTTTCCGTTATGGGCGGTAAAGCTCTCAAGGCTGCAGGCGAAGCAAGCGGCATTGCAACCGCAGGTTTAGTGCTTGGCATCATCGCAACCGTATTCGCAGCTATTTCCTTCTTCACTTGCGGTATCTGCACTATTTGCGTTGCTACAAGTGCTAATCAGCTCGAAAACGCTCTTGAAGACGCTTTAGGCAATCTTTAAAAAACGGCAACGGCTCGGCTGTGTTCGGCACGGTCGAGCTGTTTTGCATTTAATCGGAGAAAATTATGCTTCCATACATAGAAATTTTCGGAAAGCAGGTACCAACTTACGGAATCTGTTTTTTTGCAGGGCTTTGCATTGCCGTGCTTGCGGCGGTTTTGTTATCAAAAAAGCGAAATATATTATCATACGACGTTATCTATGCGGCGGTTATCGCAGGGGTAAGCGGGTTGGTTGGTTCAAAGCTTTTGTTTGTTATCGTAAGCTTGCCCACAATAATAGAGCAAAACATTCCGTTAATTAACGTATTTAAAGGCGGCTTTGTTTTTTACGGCGGTCTTATCGGCGGCGTAATCGGATTGTATATCTACGTAAAAGGATATAAGCTTAGCAAAGGCGATTTTTTTGATCTTTTTGCTACGGTGGTTCCGTTAGGCCACGCTATCGGCAGGGTAGGGTGCTTTTTGGGCGGCTGTTGTTACGGTATCGAGTATAGCGGTCCGTTGCATTGCGTATATACCGTGAACATAGGCAACACACCGACAAATATACCGTTGTTGCCGGTTCAGCTTATCGAGGCGTTTTTATTACTATGCCTGTTTGGGCTCTTGGTAATTCTTTATAACAAAAGGCTTAAAAAAGGTACGCAGGTCGCGGTTTATGCTCTTGCTTATTCGGTTATACGGTTCGTTTTGGAATTTTTCCGCGGCGATAAAGAGCGGGGCGAATTCTTTGGGATTTCTACCTCGCAAATTATAAGCGTGTTAATCGTTATATTAATTTCCGTTTATTTAATAAGCATATATAAGAAAAAAGACAATAAAAACAACGCAGTGAACTAAAAATTCATTGCGTTTTTTTAATTTATTAAAGATTTGTTAAAAAACCACTTGACAAAACCATAATAACGCGTTAAAATAATAACAAGATTAACGTATACGAAGAAGACGGCGATTTGCTTGCCGTGATTGACATCGACTAATTATATTTCATATATATTAGTAATACATTTTAATTTAAGAAAGGATTTTGTGTTATGAAGAAGATCATTGCTCTCGTTTTAGTTGCAGTATTTGCAGT
>JAFYOG010000031.1 GCA_017560285.1 Clostridia bacterium | reverse complement strand
TACCAAGGCGGCTATTATCAGCACTGCCAAGGTAATAATTATTCCCGGCCAAGCAGATATACCGTTATCCTCGTCTTGGGTGGCAACGGGCTCGTCGGGGGTAGGCTCGGGCTCGGGGGGCAATACCTTAACCTTTAGGGTATAAATAAGAGCAGAGCCATCGGGGGCGGCAACGGTTACCGTAACAACGCTGTCCTTGCCGTTTATGGCAGTATCGCTTACAACCACCTTCGCCGTGCCGTTTTGGGGCAGGGCATAAACGCTTATTTTGTTTGTGCCGTGGGGAACGGTTAAGCTGTATTCAAAAAAGTTGGGGTCGAACCTTGGCGATAGCTTATGCCCCTCTACCTCTAAATCCTCCAGCCTGCAATTACTGTCGGTTTTGGGGGCGGGATCTCTTATAACCGTAATGGTATAGGTCGTGGCGTTTCCGTTTCCATCTGTGTGGGTTAAGGTAATAATTTCCTCGTCGGACATAGGAACGTAGCGTGAGGAAATTTCAACGCTTTCGTTATCTTGGTATGCGGTATAAATATCCGCCAACGCGCTGTAATAGGGAATAGTTACGGTGTAGCTTTTTATTTTGGGGTTAAACACAAAATCCTTTACGTTTTGGAACCTTACCTCTAAATCGCCGTAAAGACGTTGGTAAACCGTAGATTCGTAATTTGTAAATTCAAAGGATTCGCATCGGTCGGCAAAGGTAACGGTAACGCTGTCGCCCTTAACAAAAATCCTGTCGCCGTGGGAAGCGGTAATGCGGAACTGCAAATTAACAATAAACTTCCAATGGTTTTCGCCGCCCTTTTTGGGGTTATAGGCATAAAAGCTTAACCTGTTATCCTGCACAAAGCAATCGGCGGTCCATTCGGATTTAAAGCCCACATATTCAAGCCCTTCCGAAAAATCCAATTTGCCGTCAACGCCGGTTGCGCCCTTTGCGCCGCTAATGCAAATAACCATATCTAAAATATCGCCGCTTACGGTGGTAGAAATAGTCTGCACCGTGCATTGCCCAACAATGCTTTGGGGCGGGGCGGGTGTTGCAAATTCGGTTTTGCCCAGCAATAAATTCTGCAACAATCTAAGGTCTTTATCGTCAACCCTGCCGTCGCGGTTAATATCTGCCGCAAAGGCAAAGTTCTTGTTTTGGTTATAGCCCTTAAGAATTTGCTCGGCTTGGTAAATATCGCAGGCGGTTATAAATCCGTCCCCGTCGGTATCGCCGTCGGTAACGGCATAAAGCTGGTCTACGGTGTTGCCCTCGGCATCTGCCAAACGCACAATATCGCCGGTTGCAATAAAACCGCTAACCTCTTTGTTTCCTCTTAAAACCGTAAGCTTTTCTGCGTTATAGAACAAATTGCCCATGCTGTTAACCGACGTACCGGGCTTAATTCCCTTTATAATAAGGTTATCGCGGTCGATATTAATACCGCTTTCGACAACGGGGGAAATAAGGTCGTCCCGCACGGTAATTACGGTTACGGCGGTAAAGGTTCCCTTATCTGTTTCTGCGGTGGCAAAAACGCTGTATTTACCAACCGCCGCGGCGGTAACAACGCCGAATTCGCTAACGGTTATGCCCTTTCCGTTGGTGCTAAAGCTAACGGGAATAGAGCTTGCCCCCTCGGGAAGGTAAATAACCTGCAGCGAAATACTTTCGCCCACCGACATAGTGCGCTCGCCGTGCAAAAAGTTAATTTCCCCAAGCTGGGGGGTAATGCTAAATGGAATTTGAATATTTCTGCCGCAGGGCAAAGAAAGCGAGAATATATGGCTGCCGAAATAAGAAACCGTATCGCCGGAATTAAAGGGCTTGCCGTCCAAATAGCCAATGCCGTGCTCGAACCTTATTAAGGTTTTGTTGTTATATGCGCCAAAGGGCTCTACGCCGGTAATCTTCGGGTCGGTTACAACCTCGTCCCCTTCACTGCAGGAGTTAACCGATATAAATCCCTCGTCCATACCAACAACGGTGTTGTTTTGGCATATGGCAACAAATTTGGGAGCATAAATACCCGTACTGCCCACGTATTCCAAAGAAACAAGGTCAAAAATGCCATGCTCGGTAATAACGGTGTTGCCTCTGAATGCAAGAATTTTTCTGTCCAGCTTGGCAATTACCTGCCCGCTTGTATCATAAATTGTGCGGAAGGTGCCAACCCCGTTGCCGATAAAGATATCGGTGTTTATAAAGGTGGCAAATTCGGGCTCCTGCTTAACAAGCTCGCCGTTGTAAAGGTAAATGCGGTTTTGGTCCCGCAAATAAAGGTTTGCTCCGTCGGTGGCTATGGTCTGCCCCGTAATGCCGTAATAGCGGTGGGTGCCTTGGGCTATATCTATCTTCATAACCGAGCCGTTGGCGGCTATAGCATAAACGCTGTCGTTTGCTATGGCGGCATCTGTGCAAACCGCGGTAAGAGCAACGTATTTTCCGTTATAAACGTCGGTATCGGGGGCAACGTAAATTTCGTTTACGTTAGAGAACAATACCGCAAAATAACCGTTTTCGCAAACCAATTTCGATGGTCTGTATTTTAAATACAGGGGTTCAAGCTCGGTCATGGTTGCCGTATCCAAGCCATAAACACCGTAGCTGTCGGTAACCGTCATATAAAGGGCACTGTGGGAAACCGCAACCGATAAAGGCTTATAATATTTGTTAAAATAAGCGTTGTTGCGGTATACGGTGGCGGTTTCGGGGGCAGAAAATGCCTTTGCAACGTGCTCTGCCGCGCCGTAAGCGGCAACACCGCCGTATCCTGCAGGGATTTTGCCGTAATCGTTGCCCGCGCCGAACAAATAAACCGCCTGATTTGTGTTATAAACGCTTGCAACCTCAAAGGGGAAGCTTGCAACCTCCTTTGCGGTGGCAATTTCTATAATACGGTTGTTGGCGTAAATAAATTCGTTATCTATCTTTACCGCCTTTACAGCGGCAAATTCCATAACCGTTTTTCCGTCGGCAAGGTTATATAAACGGTTGCCCACCGAAAAATAGCTTTCTCCAAAGCAAAGGCTTTCGGCGGTAAAGCTGCCGCCTATATCATATTCGGTAACAAACTTTTCTGCAACCACGTCGTAAACCAACATCTTGCTGTGTACCGATGGGGCAAGCATATAAATAAGCCCTTGATGGTAATAGGCAACCTCGCATTGAACGGGGGTATCGGTCATAAGCTCTATAAGCTCGTATTCGCCCGTTTCCATATTTACGGTGCACATTCTGTTGTTGCCAAAGCCGTAAAGAAGGTCTAAATCGTTAAGGTAAATATAATATCCTGCCATAGAAGCGTCGATGGTTCTTATAACCGCTTCTTCGCCGTCGAACACCTTGGTTCGGTCTAAAACCGTAACGCCGTTATCGCCGTAAAGCATTAGCTCGTTCCCGCGGAAGGTGTGGCCGTAAACCCTGCCTATGGGCAAAAACAACCCGTATTCATCGGGGGATTCTATATCGTAAATACGCACGCCCACCAAGGAATCGCCGTAAAGGCAAAAATATCCGTTTTCTTCGTCGATAGCCGCCTTGCCGTTGGCATAATCGTTGTTAACAAAATAGCCTTGGTAATCTATGTTAAAGCTGTAAACCGATTCTTGGCTTCCGTTGCCGTTTTTAACCTTTAATATATGGCTGCCGCTTTTTGCAACTACCTTTTCGCCAAAAAATTCATTGCCGTCTATGGTGGCGCTGCCCTCGCCTATAACCAAAATTTCCACGGGGGCGTTATAGGTTTTTCCGTCTTCTATGCCGTAAACCGTGGGAAGGGCATATTTCAGCTCTACCGTTTCCTTAACCGTTTCTTCACCCTCGGTAAGCACAAATTCGTGCCTGCCCGATGCGGTAATTTTCTCGCCGGATTTATAGGGGAACCCGTTTAAAGTAGCCGTGCCTTTTTCGAAAACGAACTGTGCATAAGCCGAAAATTCCAAAAATTCATAGGATAAAGGGGTATAATCCAAGGTGAATTTAACCGTCTTTACCAAACCGCCGTAGCTAACCGCAAGGGTGTGAACGCCGTCGGCAACAAGGGCTTCGCCGTCGGATACAGCCTCGCCGTTAAGGGTGGCGGTGCCGCGGTTAAAGCCTATTTTTACGCTTTGGGAATACTTTTTGCCGTTTTCCACCCCTGTAATAATG
>JAFYOG010000192.1 GCA_017560285.1 Clostridia bacterium | reverse complement strand
CGTTATCGTGGATATTGTTGAAACCGGTGCAACTTTAAGAGAGAACGGATTAGTAGCTTTTGAAACCATTTGCGATATAAGCGCACGGTTGGTTGCAAATAAAGCCTCTTATAAATTTAAAGCGGAAAGTATTAATAAACTGCTTGAAGCTACCACAGCTTATCTTGCGGAGAAGGCAAATGATTAAGATATTAAATTCCCTAAACGAAAACGAAATATTTCAGCGCAGCACAGCTACTGAGGATGTTTCCGACAAAGTACGCGATATTATTGAAAACGTGCGTGTTAACGGAGATAGCGCGTTGCGCGAATACAGCAAGAAGTTCGACGGAGTAGAGCTTAATTCTTTTGAAATAGAACACTCGCTGTTAAAATCAGCCTATGACTGTTGCGATGCAGAGTTCAAACAGGTGCTTGAAGAAGCGGCAGCTAACGTTCGCGAATATCATAAAGAGCAAGTTAGCAGTGGTTATGAAATTAAGCGAGATAACGGCGTTATCGTAGGACGTAAGGTGTTGCCGTTGGAACGTGTTGCTTTATATGTTCCGGGCGGTACAGCAGCATATCCTTCGTCTGTGCTCATGAACTGTATTCCTGCTTCTATTGCAGGGGTAAAAGAAATAATTATGACAACACCTCCCGCAAAGGATGGCACCGTAAGAGATGATATTCTTGCGGCTGCATATATCGCCGGCGTTGACAGAATATTTTGCATAGGCGGCGCACAAGCCGTTGCGGCTTTGGCATATGGTACCGAAACAGTTCCGAAGGTAGATAAAATAGTTGGCCCCGGTAATGCATTTGTTGCAGAGGCAAAACGTCAGGTATACGGAATTGTTGATATCGATATGATTGCAGGTCCCAGCGAAATACTTGTTGTAGCCGATAAATATGCGGTTCCCGCTTGCGTGGCGGCAGATATGCTTTCGCAAGCAGAGCACGACAAAAATGCAACTGCCGTGTTAATTACAGACAGTGCAGAGCTTGCCGAAGCTACTGCAAACGAAATCGAAAAGCAATTAGAGCTTCTGCCAAGAGAAGAGATTGCAAGAGCTTCTATCGATAATAACGGCAAGATCATTGTTGTTGATAATATAGCGCAGGCAATCGAGGTATCCAACAGATTAGCTCCCGAGCATTTGGAACTGTGTGTAGAAAATGCCATGGATCTTTTAGACAGCGTTAAAAATGCAGGTTCTGTATTTCTTGGATATAATTGTCCCGAGGCTGTTGGCGATTATTTCTCTGGAACAAACCATGTATTGCCCACCAGCGGCACTGCAAGATTTGCAAGTGCGCTATCGGTTGATGATTTTATAAAAACAATGGAATATACATATTATTCCAAAGAGGCTATAATTAAAGACGCAGATAAAATTGCGTTGTTTGCTAACCACGAAGGATTAACTGCGCACGGTAAAAGCGCAACGATACGCAAGGAGTTTTAAAATGAGTTCTTATATGGATTCCCGTTTGGCGGCATTATCTGCCTATGTACCGGGTGAACAACCCGAACCGGGAAGATTTATAAAACTGAATACAAACGAATTTCCTTATCCGCCCGCACCAAACGTTGCGGAAGCAACTAAAGATGCAGTAGCGAAGATGAATCTATATTCAGATTTAAATTGCAAGGAATTAAAAACCAATTTCACCAAGGTATTTGGTTTCGATAAGGGTAACGTTATATTTACCAACGGTTCTGACGAAGCGTTATATTTGTGCTTTTTAACTTTTTGCGGTACAAAAGGTGCAGCTTTTGCAGATTTAACATACGGTTTTTATTCTGTATATGCCGATTTATGCGGTATAAAGAAGAATATTATTCCGCTAAAGGACGATTTCAGCATTGATCCTACGGATTATTACAACTGCAACGAAACGATTTTTATCGCTAACCCCAATGCACCCACGGGTTTAAAGCTTGCCGATGCAGACGTTGAAAATATTCTTATAAATAATCCCAACAACATAGTAGTTATTGATGAAGCATATGCAGATTTTTCTAACGAAACCTGCGCAGGCTTAGTAGATAAGTATAACAACTTGATTATCGTAGGTACATTTTCTAAATCGAGAGGGATGGCAGG
>JAFYOG010000191.1 GCA_017560285.1 Clostridia bacterium | reverse complement strand
ATTCTTCTTTTCCAGCGCCGCGGCAATGTTTTTTAGGTTTGCCCCCAAGCCGTCGTTGGTTGCAAGGGCAATTATAACCGGCTTTAGGTTTCTTAGCTGAGCCTTTACGCACATTGTAACGGTGTTATCGGTAATGCCGTTTGCTATCTTTGCCAGCGTGTTGCCGGTACAGGGCGAAACTATTACCGCATCAAAGCCCCCGCGGGTTACCACGCTTTCGGCTTGGGGAACACCGCAAATGGGCTCTTTATCGGTGAAAGCAAAAACCTTTTTTAACAAATCTGCGGCAGTACCGAACCTTGTGTCGGCGGTTCGGGCTATTTCCGAAAATGCAGGAACCACCGTATGCTCGCTTGCCAGCTTTTTTAATATATTAAGGGATTTTTCGTGGGTACAAAATGACCCGCACATAGCGTAAACTAACTTCAAGGCGTTATCCCCCTGCTTTTTAATATGGGAAGGATAGTTTTAAAAAGAGCTTCCCCCGCAAAAGCAGGTGCCACCCGTCCGGGCAGACCCAACGCCCTAATAAGCTTTATTCCGTATTGCAGGCATTCCTTTTCGTCGGCGCCGCCGGGGAGGGATGCCAGATCGATAATCGCCGTCCCCGATGGTAAAATTTTTAGCTCGCGGTGTGAAATAACCTTGGCGGGCACTGTGTTAAAAACCAAATCTGCGCAGGAAAGCGGTGCTTCAATTTCCTCGAAGCCCACCGCAAAAGCACCCAAAACCTCTGCCGATGCCCTGCTTTTTCGGTTTCGTGCCACCACGGTTACCTTTGCACCCAAGCCCTGCAGAATATGGGTTAAATAGCTCCCTATTCTGCCGTATCCCACTACCGTAATTTCGGCGCCGTATACGGTTGTGTCCAATTCTTCCATGGCAATCGCCACCGCTCCCTCGGCTGTGGGAACGGCGTTGTACCACAGAAAATCCTCGTGGGCGGAATAATCTATAACGTTTTCCCCTTTATAGGGCAGCCCGCCGCCCAAAAACAGCCTTTTGCCGTCATCAAAGGCAAAAACCGAATCGGTTTCTATGCGTCTGCCCGAGCACGGAGTGTTCAAAAAGCCGTCCTTTTTGCAGGGGTAGGGCAAAATCACCGCAGCGCTGTTTTGCATACCGTGGGCTATATCCTTGGTAAATTCAACGCCGCTTTTTTGGCAAGCGGTATTATCGAACCCAAACATAACGCAGCGGTATCCGCTTTTCGCAAAAAGCTTTGCCATAAAAACAGCCCGCATATCCCCCCCTGCAATGCATATCTGCATAAACATCCCTCCTTACATTATTAAAATATGTAAGAGAGCGCAAAAGGGTTAAAGCTTTATAATAACAGGCTTTGCGGCAAGGCAAAGGGCTCCGTTTTCGTCAAAGCTGTCTAAATTGGCGTTTAAAATACTTTCGGGGTCTGCTTTATAGGATTTTGCAATATCCCAAAGGGTTTCGCCCTTTTGGGGAAAACGGTAAATTAAGGTAGGCTCGCTTAACGCTTCTTGGGCGGGGGTGCGCTTTGCCACGTCGGCAACAAAGCATTCTTCCTCTTTATAGCAAAGGTCAATTTTTGCCGATGCGATAATTCTTGCGGTAATGCTTCCGTCGGAATGCAGGCTTGGCATAACCTCTATGGGGAACACCTGCGCCTGCAGGCTGTATTCCGCGGCGGGTGAATTAAGCTCTATATCCTGCTCAAAAGGCACTGCTTGGTCAAAGCTGTAAATCCCTTCGGCGGTGTCTGCCAAAACCGATAAATTAAAAGCACCTTTAATTTTAATGCCATCAACCCAGGGCTCTGCAACGGCATCGCAGGGAAGAATATCCCATTGCAAAATGCTTGCGGGGCGGGGCGAAAGCTCGGTTAGCTTGGCTTCTATGCTAAAGCCGTTGGCGGGCAAGGGCATATTTTTGGGAATATCCCCCGTGGCGTTAACGCAAACGCCGTCAAAGCTTTTTTCAAAAAGGTCGGTGGCTACGGTATAGGATTTAGGCTCTTTAATTAACGCCCTTGCAAAAATTTCAAAATCGGTTTTTATCACCCTGCTTTCGCCGTATTGGTCAAGGTCGGCGGTAAAGCTTGGGTTGCGGGGGAAAATATCCGCACTTACCGTTTTAAAATCCTCTATGCTGTCGCTGTGCATATTAAGGGTTACGGGCAGGCTTTTTGTAACGCAAAAATATTTGCCCTCCATCGCTTCCTCCTCGCACAGCACAAAAATGCTTGCGGTGGTTTTTATCTCTGCGTTGCCTGCGGTGGGCACAATTTGGGGGGAATGCAAAACCACCCTGCCGCAAACAATCTCGCCTATGTTCCTTTCGGCTTGGGAAAGGGTTACCGTATCGTTAACCCTAAAGGTTTCGCATACCGATTGGGCTCTGCCCAAAAAATCAATGCTCTTTTTTTGGAAAAAGCTTTCGCCGTCCTCGTTAACCGCCACCGCTTTAAGCATAATATCGGTTTCCAACCCAAAATCTGCATCTAAGGTACAACGAATAATAATTCTGCGGGGGCTTAACAGCTTGCAGTTAATTCTTTTGCACCTTACCTCGCCAAATACCGAAGCCTCCCCTTTAAAATTACGGGGGATAGGTGCGGTACAGCTAAAATCCTGCGTAAAGCTGCAATATTTCAGCTTGTTTTTATAATCGGTTTCGTAAAGCAGGTCGTAAACCGCCTTGCCGCTTACCACCGCCTTGTCGCCCTCTGTAACCCATTTTTCGGCAAAGGGGGTGCAATCCACCCTAATAAGCCTTGCAATATCGGGGCAGTAATCGGCAAGAGAGGTATCAAATTCCAAATCCTTACCTGCTTTCAGCCCAAAAACCCTTTGGGGAACGGGAATTTCGTAAGTAGAGATAGCTATTTTAATCGCGCCCTTTCTTTTTTTATAATTATATTAACCCTTTGGGCTTGTTATGAATAAACTAACAAAGAAAGGTGTGATTTTTTGTGTGTAGCTTTGCAAAAACCGCGGGCGTTGCGGCGCTTTCCTTCGGCGCAGGGGTAATGCTCTGCCTAATTTTACCCTGCGGCGCGCTGGTGTGCATAGAATCCGCCTTAATTCTTGGCGCAGGCGCGGTGCTTTTTATTAAATAATTCGGGGGAAATAATTATGAAAATTTACTGTTTTCGTTCGCCAAAGCTGTTAAGACCCATATTTAGATTTTTCGGAACCAAAAGGACTTGACATATATGCCGTAGGGTGCTATAATTCAAGCACATTGAAGAGTAAAGGCCTATTCGTAAAGTGTCGGCGGAACGGGGAGTTGTCAGCCGAACGAAAAGCGTTTTGCTTGCGGTTTGGGCTTTGCATCCCGCTTCATACGGCAAAAATATACGGTTTGCGCCTTTGCGCCAAAGCCTTCTTTTCTTGCTATATGTGCAGGGAGAGGAGGTTGTTTTTTATGCATATACAATCTAAAAATCCGTATTTTTCGGGGACATGCGCCTCGAAAAATACACCTTTGCGGTTCGCGAGTGCCGCTTCTGCGGCGCGAGATGCGAATGACCGAACCGCCATCCCACCGAAAATTGTTTTTTCGGTGGAACGCGTAAGCGTTTAGAGCAGGGAGAGGAGGTTGTTTTTTATGAAAAAATCTTACAATCAAAAGGAAGAAATCAAAAAAATCGTTTTTGCCGCGCTGTTAACTGCGTTAAGCGTGCTTATAGGGTTGGTTTGCAAAACCTATTTAACCTTCGGCGCAATCCGCATCACATTCGATAACCTGCCGGTAATTTTGGCAGGGGCTCTGCTTGGCCCCGTTTACGGCGGTGCCGTTGGCGCGGCGGCAGACCTTGTTACTGCCCCAAGCACAGGCAGCGTTAACCCCTTTATCACCCTTGGCGCGGCGGCGGTGGGTATTATTGCGGGGGTTATGTTTAAATACGTTCTAAAGGGTAGGGGCTTTATAAAATCCTTGCTTGGGGTTTTGCCCGCCCATATAATCGGCTCTATGGTAATAAAGACCTTTGGCTTGTGGTATTTTTACAGCTATGCAATACAGCTTTGCCTGCTTCGCATTCCCGTTTATTTATGCATTTCCTTGGCAGAAGCCTACCTTATATATATAATACTAAAAAACAAACGCATTACCTCTGCGTTCGGGAGATAGAATATGACCTACGACGAAGCACTGCAATATATACATTCGGTGGAATGGCTTGGCTCCCGCCCCGGCCTTTCCCGCACCCAAGAGCTTCTTAAAAAGCTTGGCGACCCGCAAAAGGGTATAAGGTTTATTCACGTGGCAGGCACCAACGGCAAGGGCTCTACCTGCTCTATGCTAAATTCGGTGCTTATGGCGGCGGGCTACAAGGTGGGGCTTTACACCTCGCCCTATATCCTTCGGTTTAACGAGCGTATGCAAATTAACGGCAACCCTATTTCCGATACCGAGCTTGCTGATCTTGTAGAGATTATTAAGCCCATTGCCGAAGGTATGGAGGATAAACCCACCGAGTTCGAGATTATCACCGCATTAGCCTTCCTTTATTATAAAAACAACGGTTGCGACGTTGTTGTGTTAGAGGTCGGTATGGGCGGTCGGTTAGATTCCACCAACGTAATCGAATCCCCCGTGGTTTCGGTTATAACAGGAATAGCCGTCGACCATTCCGCCGTGTTGGGTAATACCGTTGCCGAAATCGCGGTTGAAAAGGCGGGAATAATCAAGCCCCATTGCCCCGTGGTATACGGCGGCAGGGATGATATTGCCTTTGAGGTTATATCTAAAAAAGCAAAAGAATGTAACAGCGAATTGGTTCGCACCCGATTAGATACGCTAAAAATACATAAAATGGGTATCGACGGTACCGAATTCGGTTATACCTTTTATATTAACCTTAAGCTTTCTCTTTGCGGCGCCTATCAGCCCGAAAACGCCGCCACGGTATTAGAAACCGTACATATGCTTAATAAGCAGGGCTTTGTTATCAGGGTAAGCCACGTGGCCGAAGGCTTGGCAAACGCCCGTTGGCGCGCAAGGTTCGAGCTTTTGTCCAAAGACCCTTGCGTGGTGTTCGACGGTTCCCATAACATTCAGGGCGTTACCGCCGCGGCAGAAAGCATAAAAGGCTTTTTCTGTAACGACGGCAGCCGGGTGGCTTTGCTTATGGGTGTTCTTGCAGATAAAGATTACGGCGATATGGTTTCTATTCTTGCCCCCTTGGCAGAAAAGGTCTTTACAATCACGCCGCCGTCGCCCCGTGCGCTTTCCGCAAACGCTTTGGCAGCGGAATTTACGGCAAAAGGGGTAAAAGCCCTGCCCGCAAACAGCATACAGCAGGGTGTGGAGCAGGCGTATGAATATGCCAAAACACAAAATATGCCCCTTGTAATGTTGGGTTCGCTCT
>JAFYOG010000030.1 GCA_017560285.1 Clostridia bacterium | reverse complement strand
TTTTGCGGGAAGCTTGCCCATATTCATTTCCCCTGTTTTTTCGTCCCAAGCGGGCATTTTAATATCGGGAACGAGGGAGGGATCGAAGCTGTAGCTGCCTACAACGTTATTGGTGCCTTTATCAAGCAATCTAACCTGAAATAAAGGTGCCCAAACTGCATACAAGGTTAAAACGGGAGTTTTGGAGTCGTATTCTCCGTTGGGATCGATTTCCAAAACGTCGGTTTCGAAATTCCATTTATCCGAATAGGAATAAACCGTGGTTCCATTTTCATCTACAGATTCGGTGCAGGTTGCATACCAGCCTGCAAGGAAGCAACCGTTTTTGGTTGCGGTGAACTTATCGCTTCTTAAGGAAGAATCGGTAGGAATAAGCGCGATTTCGGCTTTTCCGTTAGCGTTCACCTTTAGTAAGGACGGGTTGAAGGAATCCACTATGCTGTAAACGCTGGTGGTGAATTCCCCGCCGTTAGCGTCGAACTTGACGCTAACGGTATATCCGTCGGAATTGTTTGATTCGTATTGATTGCCCGTTCCGCCGCAGCCTGTTAATAAGAAAACGGCAAATACGCTTAATAATACGAAAGATATTATTTTATTCTTCAGTTTCATTTTGCTCTCCGTTTTCTTCAGTTTTTTGGGGTTCTTGGGGTTCTTCGGGAACGGAGGGTTCTTCGTTAGGGGTTTGAATGTTTTCGAGATATTCATCCTTAACGGGCTTGCCGCCGTTGCGTTTTTTGATATAAACAACCACGATGCCGATTGCAGCTACAACGATAACCGCAATAGAAATTACGATAACCGTGTTGTTAGACTTAACCTCTTCCTCTTGAACCTGATCGGTAGTTGCTTCTACGGCAGATTCCAACGCGAGGATACGCTGTTCGGCTGTAATAAGGGTAGAATAGTTGGTTACCAACGCCTGCTGTTCCAAGGAAGCGATCTTGCTGTATGCTGCTCTTGCCGCTTCTACAACCGCTTTGTGCTCTAACAGAACGCGTTCGGGAATAGCCTTAATTGCATTGATTGCCGCAATGGTTACGTTATCGGGTGCAGAGGGGCCGTCGATGGTGTAATCGAAATACTGACCTACGATGTAGGAATCGTATCCGATGCCGTTAACGGGCTTAACCATTATAAGCTTATCTTCTACATAGCCCACGTAATCTACGAAGTTTGCACCGTAGAATACGTTGGTGTACATACCGCCGGTTGCGTTCCACATATAATAAGGAATCATACCTGTGCCGTTGATATCAACCTCGTTACCGTCGTAATCGGTATAGGTGCCGTAATCGCCGGTGCCGGGGATATGGTCGAGAGTTTCGTAATATTTGGGATCGAATTCTTCTTCGAAGATAGGTGCGGTGTAGCTACCGAACACAACGAGTTCTAAATTCTTGCAATCGAAGAATGCCTTGTGGCCGATAGAGGTTACGGTATAGGGTAGTTTAACACGCTGAACGCCGCTGCCTGCGAACGCCATTGCAGAGATACGAACGGTATCTTCGGCAACGTCAACTTCCCTGCTGTCGCCTGCATAAGTGATAAGCTCTAAGCCATTTACGTTCTTGTAATATAGGCTGCCGTCGATAACGAAAACCTTATCGCTTATTTGGAAGTTATTTGCGTTAGCCTGATCCTCGGTTGCTTCTGATGCGAATGCATTTAGCTTTGTCATTGCAAAAGGATTGTTGCCGAGCTTGTTAAGCTTGTTACCCAAGGTAACCTTAAATTCGGTAACGGTTTCCTTTATGAATGCACCAGCGCCGATTTCGGTTGCGTTGCTAAGGTCTGCATTGGTAATTGCGGTATAAGCAAACGCATAATCGCCGATAACCTCTGCTTTGTTAAGGTTTGTAACGTTGGAAAGAAGCTTTGCGTATGCAAATGCGCCTTCACGTACGTTAACGTTTTTGTTGTTAAGTGTAACGGAAGTTAAGAGCGAGTTATTAACGAAAGCATACTTGCCGATTTCGGTTACGTTGGAAAGGTCGATTGCTTCCAAGCCGCTTTCCATAAATGCGTATTCGCCGATTTCGGTTACGTAGCTTGCATCGAAATTCTTTAAGCCTACGCAGCCTGCAAATGCATATACGGGTATTTTTGTTATATTGGCGTTAAGCTTTACATCAACCAAATCGCGGCAGTAGGCAAATGCATATTCGCCGATACGTTCTGCCTTTGCAACATTGATGCTTTGAAGCATAGGTGCGTGATAGGTATAGATGTAATATCCGGTAGAGCTTACTGCGGGTACTGTCATATCCTGATCTAAGCAAGCATAGTAAACGTCGCCGGACAATGCATAATCGCCGATGGATTTTACGTTGGAAAGGTCGATAAATTTAAGAGAAGATGCGTTGTAGAACGCCATTTTTTCTAAAACGGCATTTGCTCCGAGGGTAACGCTTTCGAGCTTGGCGGCGTTGGAGAACGCGCTTTCGCCGATGATTGCGTTATCGCCTATTGTGAGGGAGGTAAGAGGAGAAGTAAACTCGTATTTATATAGCTTTTTGCCGTTTTCTTCGGTTCCGTATACCTTAAATGCAATATCCTTATTAAGGCTGAATGCATATTTACCGATAGTAACGTCGTTACCGATAACTACGGTTGCAAGATCGGTGCATTCGCTGAATGCGCCCTCGGGAATAACCATACCGTTGGGGATGGTTACTGCATTTAGCTTGGTGTGGGAGAATGCATATTTGCCCATTTTTACATCGCTTGTCATATTGGGCAACGCGGTAATGCTTGCTTCGAAGAAGGCATAATCGCCGATAGCTTTAAGATCGCCGAAGGAAACGCTTGCAAGGCTCTTGTTAGAGGACAAGCCGTAATTATCAATCTCGGTTACGTTGGGCATTACGATAGAGGTAATGCTTTGGTTATGGGAGAAGGCACCCTTGCCTATTTTTGTAACCTTATCGCCGTTGCCGATGCTGTTTGCGGTGAATTCGCCGTTGAATACGGGAGCAACAGCCACAAGCACGCTGCTGTCTGCAGAGATGATAAAGTTTGCGTTCTGCTGCAGATATGCTTTATTGCCCTGAGCAATATTGAACACGCTTACCTTTGTATCGCGGAATGCGTATGCACCGATATCTTTAACATCGGCACCTACGGTAACTGCGGAAAGGGATTCGCATTCGTAGAACATACCCTCGGGGATAACTGCGGAATTTACGGTAAATTCGGAAAGCGCTTTACAAGCAGTAAATGCATAACCGCCGTATTTTACGTTGGTGGACTGAACGTCTACGTTAGCCAAGGCTTCGCATCTTGCAAAGGCATATTGACCAACGGAGATAAGAGTCTTACCCAAGGTGATCTTCTTTAGGTTTTTGTTTGCGGCAAAGGCATAATCGGAAATTACGCAGATAGAGGGTAATTCCAGATCGCCGCTTAGGTTACAGCCCTCGAATGCGCTCTTGCTGATGATTTTAAGATTATTTTCGCCGCTGAAGGTGATTTTCTTAAGAGAAGTACAGTTATAGAACGCGCCGTATTCGATAGATTCCAAGGTGGAAGGAAGAACAATTTCTTCCAACGCGGTAAGGTTTGCAAAGGCATAGGAATTGATTTTTTCTACACCTTCGGGGATGATAACCTTTGTGATGGTGTTATCACCGATAAACCATGCCTTGGAGGATTCTGCATCGTCGAAGGCAAGCTCTTCGGGAGTTTTGGGAATATATTCGAAGTTAGAAAATGCAAACTGACCGATTTCGGTAAGCTTTAGCTTCTTGGGGATATCTACCAAGCCGCCGTTACCGTAATAGTGGGTAAGGCTGGAGCCTGTGTTAAGGTAAGGATCGTTTACCTGAACCGAAACGGTTTCGGAATAATAGGTGCTCTTGCCGTCCATTAACACCTTTACGGTTACGGAAGCAAAGCCTTCGCCGACTGCGGTTACAACGCCGTTTTGGTCTACGGTAACTATTTTTTCGTTACTGGATTCGAAGGAAAGTGTGGTTTCCTTGGGGAAATAAGAATCCAACGAATAGTTTAGAAGAACGGATTCCGAGGGGTACATTTCTAATTTGTAGTTGCCCTCGAAGTGGTTTACGTCGCCTGTATCGCCAAGCTTTTTATTATTGTTATCGATGATATAGTAAGCCTTTAAGGTCTTGTAGCCATCGAGAGTGAATACATCTGCAACAGGCTTATCCAAGCGTTTGTAGCCTTCGTCATCCTCGCCAAGAACCGTTACCTTAAAGGAAACGCTTTCGTTGGTAACGGGGTGCTGTGTTTTGATAATTGCACTGCCCTCTGCAATGGCAACGAGCTTATTGTTAACAACGCGTACAACGCTGGGCTTGGAGGACGCGAAGTTAAGAAGTTCGAACCATTCGGTATTGGGGGTAACTACGGGTTCCAAGGAAAATACTTCGTTGGGGCTTAAGGTTAAGCCACTTTCCAAGCCTTCGAAATAGAAATCTACAAAATCGTCGGGAAGACCGATTTCGAAGGTAGCGTAGTTAAGTGCATAGTCGTATACGCTTACAACAAAGCTGTTTTTGTTGGTTGCGTAATTTTTGATATCGTAAACATAATCGGTAAGCTCGTAGGTTACGCGGGTGGTGCTGTTGTTTTGAGAATATACAGGGGTCATATACTGTTCGAAGGTTTTGATAGCGGGAGTAAGGTTGCCTTGCACGTCTTCTTCGGTAGTTACATAACCGAACTGTGCGCTCATGGTATAGTGGTTATCGTAGATAAGCACGTCTGCATACAAGCGGTTCTTTTTAAGGGTTTTATCGTACTTGTAATAATATTCAACACCTGTAACGGTAGGAGCCTCGAAATCGATGGTAAGGGGGAATTCGAAAACGTTGTTAAGGTTGGTGTTTAAACCGCCATCCTTATAATCTACGTGGCCAACAAGCTTTACAATGTATTTGCTGTTGTTTGCAAGGTTGTAATCCTTTGCATCGAATTCGATTTTAATATTGGAAGGATATATCGAGGGACCGCCGTCGCTGTAGGATTTACGAACGTTGTTTTCGGTCTTAGAGAAGATTACTTCGCCGGTGGTGGCGTTGGTAATGGAAATATCGATTTTGCGTGCATTACGCAGCATACCTGCCCAAACGAAGCGGAGGGAGTGGATTGAGCCTTCCTGATTGGAAAGTGCAACGAAATTTTCGTTAGCGGCAATTACCATATCCTTGGGGTCCTGCAAGAAGTAGTAGGAACCAAGGTAGCTAACGTAATCTTCGCTTATGCCGCCAACGGGGCGGGTAGGATATGCGTCTGCCATAACCTTATCTTCGATATCGATACCGTCGTCAAGTTCATCGGCGTTGGTATCGTAATAGGTAAGGTCGAACAAGGGAGCAACAGTCCAATCGCCGTAATATGCAAGGAAGGGTACGTTCATATCGATTTCGGTACCCGATTCTGCGGTAAGGGTTATAAAGCCTTCGACGTACATACCGTTGGCAAAGGATTTGTTAAGATATTCTTTATCTTTATCGCTGAGAGTTACCTTTATGGTAACGGTAGCAGTTTCGCCTGCGTTAACGCTTACGGTTTTGCCGTTTGCGTTTCCCTGCTCTACGTTAACTACCTCTAAGGTAGCGCCGTCGAGAATGTAGGATTCCTCGGTAACGGTGGTTTCGCCTGCGTTGGTTTTGGTTTCGCTTACACCCTCGGTCATAACGTAAGAGCCGATATTATAGGAAACCTTATCTTTGCCGAAGTTCTTGATAGAGAACTTCATTTCGTATATACCGGATTTTTTGGGATCGTCGCCAAGCTCGAGCTTGGATTTATCCATAGGAGTGCCGTCTGCATTATAGGTGATAATGTAGGCGGGAGTTTTTAAGGAATCGGTAAGGTTGGCAAGACCTGCGCCCTGCTTTCTTACGGAATAAGGCAAGCCGTTTTTACCGAATGCAATATCTGCGGTGGACATAAGCAAGGAATAAACAAGCTCGGTAACCTGCTTATTGTTGTTTGCAATTTCGGGGAAGTTTTCTACAACATACTGACGGAGAAGCACTACCACACCGGAAAGGTTGGGACATGCCATAGAGGTACCGGAAAGTCTATCGTAGCTGCCGCCGGTTACGGAAGAAAGAATGCTTCCGCCGTGGGCGGTAATTTCGGGCTTAATGCGAAGGTCGGGAGTAGGACCCCAAGAAGAGAAATCGGAAATAAAAGGACCGGAGGTTTGGGAAAGTGCAATGGTGAAGCTGCCGTTGCCCTGTGCAAGAAATTCGCCGTCATCCTGAGAAATAGAGCATGCTGCAAGAGTAGCATCGCCTACGTTCATTTTGATATCACCGGATACGTTGTTGTAAATGATGATACCGATTGCGCCCTGTTCTTGCGCGATAATTGCTTTTTCTTCGAAGGTGTTGGAGCCGCGGCGTACCAAGGCGATTTTGCCCTTTACGTCGATGCCTGTATAGTCGGCACCTCTGCCCACGCCGGGGATTACAACGTATTCTACCTTAACGGATTCTTTATCACCGAGGATATCCTTGCAGAAATCGTTTTCTTCTGCAGAGCCTGTGGTGGTTTCCAAGAAGTAGATAATTCTATCATTATATAATAAATAAGGAGTTTCTACGCCTGCAATGGAAGCAACCGACATTACGCCTTCGTAGGTGGAGGGAGAACCTACTGTGCCGGTATCGGGGTTGGTGGTAAGACCGAGGTTACCGTTAGCCTCGGAACCGTAAGCGGAGCTATAGCTGTTGGAAGCCGCAACGATCATACTGATGCCTGCTTCGCGGATTCTTTCGTAGATACCGTTGACCTTTTCTTCATCGGTGGTACGGCTGAAACCGCAGGCTGTACCGATGGACATATTGATAACGTCTACGCCGAGAACTACGCAGTCTTCCAACGCGGAAAGGATCCATGCGGTTCTTGCGGTATCCATAATATCAGAGAATATCTTCATTGCAACCAACTGTGCGTTGGGAGCAACACCGCGGATAACATCGTCGTTACCAACGATAACGCCGGATACGTGAGTACCATGGTTATTGTGGGTGGAATATACGTCGGGGTCGTTATCGGCATAGTCGAAGCCGAAGGGAACCTTATCGTTATAATAAACGTCGTCTACCGTTAAGCCGTGAAGAAGCTTGCTTGCGGTGGTATCGTTAATAACCGAGGCAACCTCGTTATAAGTAAGGCCGAGGTGAGTAGATGTGAAATTGTTGGGAGAGAAAGCGGTGTGGTTGGAATCGAGACCTGTATCTAAAACCGCAACAACGATACCGGAACCGTCGTAGCCGCAATCGGAGCTGTTGAAGATACCTGTATCGAATACGTTAACCTTGTTTTCGATAATTTGAGATTCGCATTTTTTGTATTCTTCGCCAACGATTATATCCATACCCTTGCCGAGGGATTTGCAGGTAGCTTCGAAATCTGCCGCTTTGATAACAAGCTCGAAGCCGCTTAATACGGTGGAGTATTCCTCGCCGACGGTATAGGAAACCGACTGCTTATCCAGCTTGGAGAGCAGTTCTGCTTTTTTATCGGAAATGTTGTTCTTTAGCTTGGATGCATCGCCGCTTGTTAATGCATATTCCGCAAAGCTCATTGCTTTATCGGTGTTTTGGTATGCATCTAAAAGTGCGGGTTCGCCAACGGTGATAATAACCGAGATATCTTGATCTGCGGCGATATTATCGGGCAAGCGGAACATAACCGAATTATCGATATATTTATCGTAATTTGTGCCGATGTTGTTTAATTTGTTGATGTAACCGGCATCAAACCCCGAAGCTGTTTTGCCGGGGAAGAATGCTTGAACCGCGGGAACCGCAACGGTTGCAATTAAAAGAACCGATGCCGTTACAGTGGCAAGCGTACGCTTGATTTTTTGTAACAAGTGGGTTTTCTTCATAGACGTAATTTTCTCTCCTTAGTTTTGGGCATAGTTATACCTATACATATTCACAGTATTTTACCATATTAAAATGCAAATTGCAAGTTATTTACGACAACTTTTGATAATTAATTCCATCGTAACTTTTTGTTCTTAATTTGTTATTTTTTATATGGCTATTTGCCTTATTTAACTGTTTACAATCTTTATGATTTATGATATACTTAGCTATAATTGATTTCTTTTGGAGAATTTTATGAAGAAAACCGAATTGGTACGTAAAATACTTAACATTTTGGTTAGCGTTGCCGTTTTTGTTTTAGGCGCTTGTTTTATTTACGGCTGTCTTTCCATTTATTACACGGGGGAAAGCTCGCCTTATTCCTTGGAAAGCGTAGGAAAAGCTTTTTCTAAAATAGCCATACCCGTTTATATTTCGGTTGCGGTTATTGTAATCGGTTCTGTTTACGGCATTATCTTCCCTGCCGAGGGCGAAAAGCCCAAGGGACTGATAAGAGATTACAAAGCCATATTATTAAAGCTTAGCAAAAAGAAGGATATTGAATCGCTTGACGACGAAGCAAAGAGCTTGATTATAGCCGAGCGCAACAAAAGAAAGATTTTGCGTTGCGCGATTGCAGGCGTGATTACCGCTTCGGCATTAATTTTCTTTAGCTTTGCCCTTAACCCAAACAGCTTTGCACCTGTTTCGGGGGACGTAACGGGATCTGTTAAGGCTGCGGTAATTAAAACCCTTGTACTGTTTGCTATTTGTTCCTGCTTTGCGGTGTATTATATTTATGCTGTGAAAAAGAGCATTTTAAAGGAAACGGAGCTTATTAAAAAAGCAGAAAACAAAAAAGAAATTGCTGAGGAAGCAGGCAAAAAGGATTACGTTAAATATATTAGAATAGCCGTGCTTGTTATTGCCGTTGCGGCTATTGTTATCGGTTTGCTTACCGGCGGTTACAAGGACGTGCTTGCAAAAGCCGCAAATATATGCAAAGAATGCGTCGGCATAGGTTAAGGAGGGTATTATGAAGAAGTTTTTTAAGAAAATATCCCGTTGGTTACCCTCTAAACGCAAGCTGATTCAGCTATACGCCGCATTGCTGTTTAATGCAAACTTTAAAGGGTTTGTAAGCGGCAGACTTTATCAGGGCGGTATGAAGAACATTTGTATGCCCGGCTTGAACTGCTATTCCTGCCCCGGTGCGGTAAACGCTTGCCCTTTGGGTTCGTTGCAGGGGTCGTTCAGCGCAGATAAAAGCACACTGTTTTACGTTGGCGGTATACTGCTTTTGTATGCATTTCTTTTTGGCAGAATGATATGCGGTTGGCTGTGCCCCTTTGGCTTGGTTCAAGAGCTTTTACATAAAATTAAAACACCCAAGCTTAAGAAAAGCCGCGTTACAAAGGTTTTATCCTATTTAAAGTACGTTATTTTGGTTTTCTTTGTTGTGATCGTACCCTTGATGTACGCTTTCAGAGATTACCCCTTACCTGCTTTTTGTAAATATATTTGCCCTGCAGGCACCTTGGGCGGCGGTATTTCGTTGCTTGCAAGTAAGGCGCAGGGGTCTTACTTCCCATCGTTAGGCCCGTTGTTTACTTGGAAATTCCTTTTGCTTGTTAGCTTTATCGTGGCATGTGTATTCATATTTAGAATGTTCTGCCGATTTGTTTGCCCCTTGGGTGCGCTTTACAGCTTATTTAATAAGATTTCTATATTCGGTATTAAGGTTGATAAGCCGAAATGCACCGATTGTAACCTATGTGTAAGCAAATGCGAAATGGATATTCGCAGACCCGGCGATATAGAATGTATTAGCTGTGGCGAGTGCGTTGACGTTTGCCCTACCAAGGCTATTGTGTGGAAGGGTCCGAAGATATTTCTTAAGGATAACGAAATACAGTCTGTTAGCGCAGATGATAACGATACCCAAAAGAAAAACAAGCTTAACCCCCGCATGATAACACGGTTAATTTCTTCTATCCTGCTTATTGCCGTGCTTGTTGGGTCGGCAGCATTTTATTGGTTTGACGGAGCAGACAACGGCGTGATTGATACTGCTACACCCGATTCTGCCACCGACGACCAAGCTGACGTTGAAAAGGGTTATGACGTTGGCAAGCTTTGCTACGGCGCAGCACTGACCGTTATTACAAAAGACGGCGAAACCGCCAACACCGTTAACCCCGTAAAAACGGGAAAGATTACCGTAATTAACTTTTGGGGTACTTGGTGCGGACCTTGCGTTGCAGAGCTACCCTATTTTAACCAAATTGCAACGGAATATGCCGACAAAGTAACCGTAATTGCTATTCACTCTACCATGGCGCAAGCCACTGCCCCTGCTTATATTGCAAAGCATTATCCCGAAAGTGATATGATTTTCGCCAACGATTTGGCAAGCTCGGGCTATTATAATTTGGTTGGCGGTATGGGCGGATACCCTTACACATTGATTCTTGACGAAAACGGTATTGTTAAATACAAATACGATAAATCCTTGCATTACGAGGAATTAAAGAATTCGGTTGACGCTATACTTGCCGAATAAGCAAAAAAATAAAGAGGGTTCAGATGAACCCTCTTTTTGTTATGGATTTTATCTCTTGTTGAGCATGCTGAGGATATCGTCGATATCGTTAGCTTCCTTGGGAGCTTCTTCGGTAGCCTTGGGAGCAGCTGCTTCAGCCTGCTGCATCTGACGGCGTACGTCGGTGCTCTTCTTGTCTGCATCGAAGCCGGTAGCGATAAGAGTGATACGCATTTCGTCTTCGAGAGTGGGGTCGATAGCGAAACCGAAGATGATGGTTGCATCGGGGTTTGCTTCGCCGGTGATCATTTCAACAGCATTGTTGATTTCTTCCAAGCCAAGGTCTGCAGAACCGATGATCTGGATTACGATGCCGCGAGCGCCGCTGATGTTGGTTTCCAACAAGGGAGAGGAAGCTGCCATCTTGGCTGCCTGTTCTGCTTTGTCTTTGCCCTTAGCGCAGCCAACACCCATATGAGCAAGGCCTGCATCGGACATAACAGCGGAAACGTCTGCAAAGTCGAGGTTGATTTCGCCGTCGATAGTGATAAGTTCGCAGATAGACTGAACGCCCTTGCGGAGAACGTCGTCAGCTTCCTGGAACGCGTTGATAAAGGTAATTCTCTTATCGGTGAGAAGCTTTAATCTTTCGTTGGGGATAACGATAAGGGAGTCTACGATTTCTGCAAGCTTAGCAATACCTGCTTCTGCCTGCATCATACGCTTTTTGCCTTCGAAAAGGAAGGGCTTGGTAACAACTGCTACGGTAAGGATATCTAAGGATTTAGCAACCTTTGCAATTACGGGAGCTGCGCCGGTACCGGTACCGCCGCCCATACCTGCGGTGATAAATACCATATCTGCGCCCTTGATAGCTTCGGTAATTTCTTCGATAGATTCGTCAGCAGCCTTTTCGCCGAGTTCGGGGTTAGCGCCTGCGCCGTGGCCCTTGGTGATACGATCGCCGATTGCGATCTTGGTGGGAGCGCTGGATTTAACAAGAATCTGAGTATCGGTATTGATGTTGATAAATTCAACGTCTGCCTTGTCGATAGCGGAAATCATACGGTTTACTGCGTTGCCGCCGCCACCGCCGACACCGATAACTTTAATGACAACCTTATTAGGATCTTCGAGCATGTTTTGCATTTTGAACCTCCAAAATGTTTATGTTACTTATTTTTATTCATATTGTAGTATAATGGATATTACGCTAAATTGCAAGAGTTTTTTTGTTTTTTCTTTAAATTTAGGCTATATTTTTGATTATTTTATCATTATGACGGTGCATAAGATGCCTCACGCGGGTTGGAAATATTAATAGTACCCGTTGCGGTGGGGTCTAATTCATCGATTATGCTAACCAAAAACAGCATTTTTATTTGCAGATCGTCGGTATCGCCGATATATACCTTAAAACGGTTATCGTAATTGAAGGTTATATCGAAACGAGAGCTGAAATCGACGCTTTTTATTTTGCTTTGTATATAATTGGCTTTGAAATTATCGTAAAGAGCGGTTAGCGCCTGAAGGTCGCGGGTGCTGACAAACTCTATTTGCGAGCCAACGATACAGCGGCGAACGTTGCTTAGCTTTATTTCTGCCAAGCCGAGATTTTTTACGCTTGTGTTAGGTCTGCATTCCAAAACCTTTAGATCTGCGGAAATTATATATGCATCACCTGCGATATTTGCGGCGTAATAGGGTTTTTCCTCGATAATACTGATATTTACCGTTGTGGGTAGATCCCTTGTGATGTTTATATACTTAATATATGGGAATGCGGTGAGGATGTTGGATTCGATTTCATCTGCATTAAAGGAATAGATATTTTGGTTACTTTCTATGGGAACGTATTCCATAATTTGCTCGGTGGAATAGACCTTATTCCCCGAGATGTTTATGTTTTTTACCTTTAGAAATACCATTGCACAGACGAAAGTGAAAACGATTGTAACAGCTAAAAGCAAGCATACGTAAAACACGGTACGGCGGGTGCGCTTGCGGTCCTGACGGCGCGCGGCATCGTACATAGCCTTGTTTTTACGGACAAAACGTTGCTGTTCCATTTGTTCACTTCCCTTCTGTTTTTTATACTTATTTAAGCAAGGATAAGGCGTTATCCACAATTAGCTCTATAGAATTAGGCATTGCAAAGGCTTTTATGCTTTCCTCCATACGAACCCGTTTGTTTTTGTTGGAAAGAAGCTCTTTTGCATATTTTGCTATTAATTTACCGTCGGTTTCGCTTTCGCGGCATACTATAGCGGCGCCTGCATCTGCCAAAAGGCGGGCGTTTTTATATTGATGGTCCTCGGTTACGTTGGGGCTTGGGATAAGAATGGAAGCCCTGCCGCGGATAGCTAATTCCGAAAGTGTCATTGCACCTGCACGGCAGATAATTATATCTGCGGCGGCTTGGCGAAGGTTCATATCGTAAATATATTCGCTTATTTCTAAATTAGAGTGGTTATGGAAGCCTTCGTTTTTGGCGATTTCGGAAAACTTTGCATAGCCCACCCTGCCGATGGCATGGGTGTGGCGGATTTTTTGGGGAATGGAATATTCACGCATAAGGTCGAAAACGTATTCGTTTACCTTTTCGGCGCCCATACTGCCGCCGTAGGATAAAATATAAGGTTCGTCCATAGCAATGCCGAGCTTTGCGCGGGCTTCTTCTCTTGATATACCGTCAACAATAACGGGGTTGCCCGTTAAGGTAAGCTTGGAACGGCAGGATTCATCGAAGAATTTTTCGCTTCCCGCAAAGGAAATGCAAACCTTATTTACAACCTTGGAAAGCATTTTTGTGGTAACACCGGGGAATGCGTTTTGCTCGTGAATGAGGGTGGGGATTCCCAGCTTGGAAGCCGCCTTTACGGTGGGCCAGGAAACGTAGCCGCCTGTGCCGATAACTAAATCCGGCGAGAACTTTTTGATTATCTTCTTTGCTGCGGAAACCGAGGTTAACGCGCGCCATGCCGCTTTAACGTTCTTTATGGTGAGCTTGCGGGAAAAGCCCGAAACCTCTACAAAATCGATTTTATAGCCCGCCTTGGGAACAAGTGAGCTTTCGATGCCGCGTTTTGTGCCGATAAACATTATTTCTGCATCGGGATAGCGCTGTTGAATTGTTTTTGCTATATTAATTGCGGGGTTAACGTGGCCGCTTGTGCCGCCGCCGCATAGAATTACCTTCATAATTAAAACACCTTTTATGCCGTTATCCCTGCTCTACAAGAGAATAACGGGAGATTGAAAGCACTATACCCATCTGCGCCAAAAGAATAACCAAGGAAGTGCCGCCGTAGCTAAAGAAAGGAAGGCTGATACCCGTACTGGGCATAGTATTGGTAACAACCGCAAGGTTGAATATTACCTGAACCACTATCTGCGAGGTGATACCCATTGCAAGCAACGAACAGAAGCGGTTTGTGGAATTTTGAGATATACGGTAGCCGCGGTATACAAGTATACCGAACAGTGCAATAACGGCTACAACGCCAAAGAAGCCAAGCTCTTCGGCAAGGATGGCGAAGATATAATCGTTATAAGGTTCGGGCAGATAACCGTGTTTTTGGTTGCTTTGACCCAAGCCCAAGCCCCAGAAGCCGCCGGAGCTTATTGCGTAAAGCGACTGAGCAGGCTGCCAACCCTGGCCGCCGCTGGCATAGCTCATATATGCGAAGGGGTCTTCCCATATTTTCATACGGGTTTCAACCTGAGGAACCAACGCGAACAGCCATTTTTTGCCTATGGTTAGGAAGAAGGTACCCAATGCACCTACAGCACCCAAAACAAAGCCGAAATAAAAGCTTTTTATACCCGAAAGCCACAGCATTATTATGGCAAGCACAAACAGAATAATTGTTGCCGACATATGGCTTTGCAATAGCGTTGCCAAGCAGGCAGGTGCCAACAGAAGCATCATGGGCAATATGCCTTTTTTGAAGGTTCGCATTTCGTTATAGTGGTTGCTGATATAGGTTGCCATAGCAAGCACCAAGGCGAACTTTAAAAGCTCTGACGGCTGGAATTCCATGCTTAGGAAGTTTATCCAGCGGGTTGCGCCGTTACGGGATTCGCCGATAAAAGGAACCAGATAGTTTATACCTAATACGATAACGTAAATAATGTAAGCCGCTCTTTTTAATACCAAGTAGCTTAATCGGGTGCAAGCCGCCAATACCACAAGGCCCACACCAACGTAGAAAATTTGCTTGCGCGCAAAATGGAAGGAATCGCCGAAGCGGATTTCGCCAACGGCGTAGGATGAGGAAAACACCATAATAGACCCTAAGCATACCAAGGCTATTACAACGATAAGCATTGGGCGGTCTACCTCGCCTACCATACGGACGATGCTGTTTACTTTTGTATTCTTTTTTGGTTGTTGAACCTTTTCAACCGAGCTGTTCGTCCTCTTTGCAAGCATAGAAACAATCCTTTATTAAATAATTAGCAAATAATAGGTAAGTGCGGAAAAAATAACGGTTATGAAAGAAAATACGGCAACGATTTTTACTTCGGACCAACCGCATTTTTCGAAGTGGTGGTGAATAGGACTCATTTTAAATACGCGTTTTTTGGTAAGCTTGAAGGATGTTACCTGTATAATTACCGAAAGTCCTTCTAAAATCCAAATACAGCCAACGGGGATAAGCAAAAATTCGTTATTTGTAAGCATTATTGCGCCGACGATAAAGCCACCAAGGAAAAGCGAGCCTGTATCGCCCATAAAGATTTTTGCGGGATGGAAGTTGAATATAAGGAACGCCAACACGCCGCCGCAAAGTGCAGCGCAGGGTATGGAAAGCTGAGGCATTGAGTTATTAATTCCGAACAACAACAGCATTACCGTTGTTATAAACGCTACGCTGCCGGCTAAACCGTCGATGCCGTCGGTAAGGTTAGCGCAGTTGATTATGTAAACCATTGCAACGAGCATTATAACGTAATAGAAAATGCCGAAATCTACGCCGCCCCAAGGGAAATTAATTACTGTATCATAATTATTAAAGTAGGCGTTTACAAACAAATATACGCCCACAGACAGAAACTGAAGAACAAGCTTTTGGGTTCCGCTTAAGCCCTTGTTGCGTTTTTTAAAGAGCTTTACGTAATCGTCTATGAAGCCGATTATGCCCTGAGAAAGGGCTAAGCCAAGCAAGGTGAAGGCAGATAGGAAAAAGCTTTTGCCGTTTGGTGCCATATTGGAATTAAACAGGCATACCGCGCCAACCGCAAAGCCGACGAAGCAGGCTATAATAAAGAACAGACCACCGAGATTGGGGGTGCCTTCTTTGCATTTGTGCCACGAAGGGCCTATTTCCAAAATCTTTTGACCCAACTTTACCTTGCGAAGCAAGGGTATAAATATTTTATAAAGTACAATTCCCAGCGCCAAAGAAACTGCGGCGGTTATTGCGCAAATTACTTGAATGTTCATTATTATTCCCCTTTATTTATACTATCAGCTCTGAAAGCTTCATTCCGTTGCTTGCTTTATAAAGCACGGTATCGGTTTCTTTTATAAAACCGTTTAGGAATTCTAAAAGCTCTTGACGTTGGTCCTGCGGGAAGGAATAAATTTCCTTTACCTTTGAACCATTGGCAATTTGTATTGCCATATCGCCGTAGGTTATAAGAACATCGGTGGTGTTATTGGTATATTCCCCTACCTTTTGGTGCAAAGAAACCGAGCATTCGCCAAGCTCTAACATATCGCCAAGGACTGCTATACGGCGGTTTTTTGCGGTATTAAGCACCGAAAGCGCCGCAAGCATAGATTCGGGCGAGGCGTTGTAGCAATCGGAAATGACGGTGTGCCCGTTCTTTTGGTATATATGCTGACGTTTTCCGTCGCTTTTGTATGATGCAAGGCTTTCAGCCGCGGCATTAAGGTTTACACCCAACAAATACGAGGCGCACAAGGCGAAGAGGGTGTTTATAACGTAATGCCTGCCGATAACGTTAAGATTTACGCTTATGCTGTTGCCGAATATAACGGCAACAAATGAAATTCCGTTTTCGGTTTCGCATATATCGGTTGCATAGCAATGACAGCTTGTATCGGATGCGGAAACGTAATAGCAGGTTCCGTAACAGTCTTTATTTATATCTCTTAATAAGGGTTCGTCGCCGTTAAGGAGCAATACGGAATCGTTGCCTGAAAAGGCGGCGATTTTTAGCTTTTCGTCCCTGATAGCTTCCCTGCTGCCAAGGTTTTCGATATGGGAATAGCCGATGTTTGTAATTATTGAAATATTTGGCTTTGCACAGCGGGAAATGCGTTCCATTTCGCCCTTGTAGCTCATTCCAAGCTCTACTACGGCGCAATCGTAACCGCTGTCTGCCGCCAAGACGGTTTGGGGTAAACCGATTTGACTGTTAAAGTTGCCCTCTGTTTTATATACCTTTAATCCTGCCGAAAGTGCTTTTGAAACCATATCTTTGGTTGTGGTCTTGCCAACAGATCCCGTTATGCCCACCACGGGGGTGGATTTAAGCTCGGTATCGCGGTAAAAGCACGCCAGATCCTGCAACGCCTTGGTTACGTTATTAACCAAGATAACGTCGCCGCCGAGGTTAAGATTTTTTGGCGCATCGGTTAATGCGGCATAGCCTTGGGAAACGAGATTTTTTACAAAATCGTTACCGTCGAAGCGTTCTCCGCGGATTGCCAAAAACATTTTATCGGCTGCGGGGGTGCGGCTATCGGAATAGAAGCCGTTGACGATACGGTCTTTATTCGCACCTTTTGAAAGTGTTCCGCCAACCGCAGAAGCTATATAAGACAGAGTTTTGTTCATTATTCGATATCCTCTTCGTATAGGAATTCGACTTCGATTACGGTGCCGGGAAGCACGGACTGACCTGCGGGGATAGACTGAGAAATTGCGGTGCAGTTTGTATAATCGTCGTTAAATATACCATTTATAGAAACGTTAAGGTTGCTGTTTATAAGCTTTTTAATAGCCTTTGCAGGGGACATTCCCACAATGTCGGGAACGGTTGCGTTTGCTTCGATAGAGGAGCCCTCGGTATAGAGAAT
>JAFYOG010000190.1 GCA_017560285.1 Clostridia bacterium | reverse complement strand
ATAAAACTCGGGCATTTCTAATGATTTTGAATTTGTTCCCGTGCCGCCCTGAAGCAAGGGTTCTATAACGATATCGCTGTAGGGGTTTATAATTAACGCACCTACCCCCATTGGGCCGCAAAGTCCTTTATGGGCAGGAATGCACATTATGTCAACCCCTAAATCGATTATATCAATAGGAATATGGCCTGCGGTTTGAGATGCATCCAGAATAAAGACAGTTTCTTTATCGGTTAAAGACCGAAGCTGTTTTACAGGCAATATTTTGCCGCAAACGTTGGATGCGTGGGTTATTATCACGTTTGTGGCGGAATGGGATACGGCGGAAAAATTTTCTATAGTTTGCAGATCGCTTTTTGTGCTGACAAGGAATTGGCGGAGAACCGTTTCGCCGTAGCGCCGAAGGGAATTTACGGGGCGCAAAACCGAATTGTGCTCCATAGAGGATACCAAGGTTACGCCGCCGTACCGATTTGTGCCTTTTATTGCTATATTTAAGGATTCGGTTGCGCCTGAAGTGAAAATGACGTATTCGGTACGTGTGTTAAACATCTGCGCCAGCGTTTTTCGACAGTTATAGACCGTTTCTGCGGCGGCAAGCGCAAATTTATGACCGCTTCTGCCCGCGTTCCCGCATTCTCTTATGGCAGTTTGCATTGCCGCAGAGACGTTGCGGGATTTTGGCATGGCGGTAGCGGCGTTATCGAAATATATCATTTTTCTTCTGCACTCCCCACAATGGGAATGCCTGCGCCTGCCATAAGATTTTTTGCGTTATCGGCCAGAGCGGGATTAAGGCTTAAGCCATAGCCGCAGCCGCGAACCGCACGAACGTTTTTTGATCGGGTTATATTGGCATATATGCCGTTGTTTTTTAGGAGCTCTTGTGCTTTTAGGGCGTAGGTTATTGAAGAAAGGATTATTATATATTTCATAGTTTTCACTCCTTGCTACAGAATATGAAAAAGGACGGCGGTTTGCCATCCTTTTATCTATTGATATAGGGTTATATATTTATCCTCTTCCGCCAAAATATAGGTGCCGAAATACATACGCTTTAGAAGCAGATAATCGCGGGCATCGATCTTTCCGTTTTTGTTTATATCTGCGCGAGCCTGATCGGGCTTGGGCAAGGTATAGGTGCCGAAATGGATACGTCTTAACAAGAGGTAATCTCTGCCATCGATTTTGCCGTTGCCGTTAACATCACCCAAAAGCACCGTAATTGCGGGGTCGGGATCGGGTTCGGGATTGGGTTCGGGGTCGGGATCGGGATCGGGATCGGGGTCGGGTTCGGGCTCGGGATCGGGGTCGGGTTCGGCAAAGTTGCCTATAACCTCTATTTCGGAAATAAGTGCCCAGCCGCCGGTTATTATACGGAATTCTATATAACGGGCGCGGAGAGCCGATTCCAGCGTTGATACCGAAACATAGGAGCTTTCGGCGGGTTCGGCGGGGACAATACTGCCGATTTCGTTATTATAGGTAATGCCGTCATCGGAGCTGAATATTTTTACACCGTAAGGAACCAAAATGCCGTCGCCGTTAAGCTTAGAGGCGAAATACAGATTGAATTTTACTATATTGGCAGTTTGAGAAAGGTCAAGGCGGATATAGGAATAGCCTGCTTGGGCATAATCGGGAGAACCGCAATGGAAGCCTGCCCAGCTATCGGTAAGGGTATATTTTAGGTCGTAGGGGGTGATTACGCCATCGGTGAGGGAGCTGTTTTCTTCGTCGGGGTAGGTAATTTCGGCAGTAGGGTCGTATTCCCAATTTTTGCTTGCATCGCCCTGACGGTAAAGCGGAGAGGTGGTGTAATATTTGCCCAAGGCTATGTTGGATTCCGCACCTTCTACACCGCCGTGTATTTCGGGCGGGTTGCCGGAATCGGCATTAGAGATTATAAACCCTGCATTCTGTAAAATAACGCAGGATTTAGCTTTATCTGCGCCGAGGATATTTAGGTTATATACGGTTATTATTTTGCCCTGCTGTGCATTTAGGGAAAGATAGCTTATATCTGTATCGTTTGCGCCGAAAACGCCGATTATATAGTGGTTTGCGGGGATTGTAACCGAGGATTTATCGGACGAAGAAGAAGCCGAGGTATCGGTATAGGTAATCACCCCTGTTTTTGCGTTGGCGATAACTATGCCGAAATTAGACAGCTTAGCTTGGTTAAGGGAATTATCGGAATAGTTTTTTACAAAATCGGCTACCGTTGTTTGGGTTGCCGTATAGAATATAAAATTATTTATATTGTGGCGGTAGCCTGCTATATGAAGGGGAACGTATTCGTTGGGTAAGGAAGCAAGGGCGGCAGGGATTGCAGAATAATCCACCCTAATTTCTATATCGGGGGCGGTGGTATATTTGCTTACGTCGCAATTATAGGCGGTTATACCGTATGCGTTAAAGACTATATCCTCTGCCACCGTATTCTGCTTTACGGTAAAGGGGATTTCTACGGTAAAGGAATTGCTGTAATAAAGGGAATTTAAGCCTGTGGTATCTGCAAATACCATATTGATTATTCCCTGCTGTTCATCTAAAGCGGCAAAGCCTTCCCAAGATTTGTTGGGGCTTAGGGTGATTAGGGGTGAAATATCGCAAATATCGTTATCGCTGTCGGCCACGGGGGGAGTTACGAGAATGAGCTTATCTTTATCGTACTTTAAATTGATTTCCAAGGCAGAGATGCCATCGGAAAAGCCGAAATCGATATCCTGCACCGAAAGCTTTACGGAAATTCTTCCGCCGCTGTTATAGGTTTTTGAAGAGCCTTCTGAGGTTAGCGTAAAACAGATGCTGTCGGATTGGGTTAGGGCAAAAACGTTTACGGTTGCCGAAATTAATATTAAAACAGACAGCAATGCAGTTAAAATTCTATTCATAAAATCCCTCTCGGTATTTTCCCATATAACAACATTTTATCAAAAGCAACGAAAAAGGTCAAGGGGTAAAAAATACGCCGTACACCAAGGGGTGCACGGCGTTGGTTTTTATTTATCCCAAAGAACTATCTGAGAGCTTTTTAGGGTTTTGGGTAAATCGATTATACGTTGATTTTCCGACCCGCGAAAACGCAATCTTATATTCTTTTGGGCGAGAATAAACCTGCCGTCAACCAGAATATCGATAAGAGAAAGCATTTCGTCGGTACATTCGCAACGGGGGTGGGGGGCTTGAGTTTGAAGCTTTTCTAAGGTAAACCCTGTAAACGCCCAAATATTTTTGTTGGGGTAGGCTTCCCTTACCCTTTTGATAAAGGGGAGCAACACCCTTTGGTTTTGGGGTTCGAAGGGTTCGCCGCCCAAAAGGGTTAAGCCGTGGATATAATCGGGCTTTAGCATAGCAAGGATTTTATCCTCGGTTTCCTTGGTAAAGGGTTCGCCGTAATTAAAATCCCAGGTTTCGGGCTGGAAGCAGCCCTCGCAATGGTTGGTACAGCCTGAAACGAACAGAGTTACACGTACGCCCTCGCCGTTGGCGATGTCGCAATTTTTTATGTTGGCGTAATGCATTAGAGGTGGAGAACCCTTTCTTTAATCTCTTGGGTTCTGCCCTGATTCCAATACTGAGTGCCGATATAGCCGCAGGTACGGCGGGCAACGTTCATTTTATCCTGATCGGTATTGCCGCAGTTGGGGCAGCGCCAGATAAGCTTGCCCTCGGATTCGCATATTTCGATTTCGCCGTCGAAGCCGCATTCCTGACAATAATCGGATTTGGTGTTAAGCTCGGCATAGATGATGTTATCGTAAATAAACTTCATAACCTGCAATACTGCGGGGATATTATCCTGCATATTGGGTACTTCTACGTAGCTGATTGCGCCGCCGGGAGAGAGGTGCTGGAACTGAGCCTCGAAGCGAAGCTTTTCGAAGGCGTCGATTTCCTCGGTTACGTGAACGTGGTAGCTGTTGGTTATATAGCCCTTGTCGGTAACACCGGGGATTACGCCGAAGCGCTTTTGCAGGCATTTTGCAAACTTGTAGGTGGTGGATTCCAAGGGGGTGCCGTAAAGCGAGAAATCGATGTTGTGCATTTCCTTCCACTTGCGGCAGGCAGCGTTCATAATTTCCATTACTTCCAAAGCGAAGGGGGTTGCCTCGGGGTCGGTATGGCTCTTGCCTGTCATATACTTAACGCATTCGTAAAGACCTGCATAGCCCAAGGAAATGGTGGAATAACCGCCGAAGAGCAATTTATCGATAGGTTCGCCCTTCTTTAACCTTGCCAACGCGCCGTACTGCCAAAGGATAGGTGCGGCATCGGAAAGGGTGCCCTTTAAGCGTTCGTGACGGCAAAGCAATGCTTGGTGGCAAAGCTCTAAGCGTTCGTCGAATATTTTGCGGAACTTTTCTTTATCGCCGCCGGAGGACAATGCAACGTCAACAAGGTTGATGGTTACAACGCCCTGATTAAATCTGCCGTAATATTTGGGCTTTCCGTTTTCGTCAACGTAGGTGGTAAGGAAGCTGCGGCAGCCCATACAGGTGTAGCATTGGCCATCGCCGTTTTTGTCTACCTTAAGCTCCTTCATCTTCTTTTCGGAAATGTAATCGGGTACCATACGCTTTGCGGTACATTTAGCCGCAAGCTCGGTTAGGTACCAATATTTGGAATCTTCGGTGATGTTGTCTTCTTCCAACACGTAGATAAGCTTGGGGAATGCGGGGGTTACCCAAACGCCCTTTTCGTTCTTTACGCCCTGATAGCGCTGTGCAAGAACCTCTTCGATAATAAGAGCAAGGTCTGCCTTTTCTTGTTCGTTCTTTGCTTCGCCAAGGTACATAAACACGGTTACGAAGGGGGCTTGTCCGTTGGTGGTTAAAAGGGTTACAACCTGATATTGGATAGTTTGTACGCCGCGGCGGATTTCCTCGCGCAGGCGGCTTTCTACCATTTTGTCTACCTGTTCGGCAGAAAGGTTAACGCCCATTGCCATCATTTCCTGAATAACGTTCTTGCGGATTTTATCGCGGGAGATTTGCACGAAAGGCGCAAGGTGGGTTAAGGAAATAGACTGACCGCCGTATTGGTTGGATGCAACCTGTGCGATAATTTGGGTAGCTATGTTACATGCGGTGGAAAAGCTGTGAGGTCTTTCGATAAGGGTACCGGTAATAACGGTGCCGTTTTGAAGCATATCCTCTAAATTTACCAAATCGCAGTTGTGCATATGCTGAGCGAAATAATCGGAATCGTGGAAATGGATAATGCCGTCGTTATGGGCATCTACAATTTCTTTGGGCAAAAGGATACGGTTGGTAATATCGCGGGAAACCTCGCCTGCCATATAATCGCGCTGGGTGGAGTTTACCACGGGGTTTTTGTTGGAGTTTTCCTGCTTCACTTCTTCGTTGTTGCATTCGATAAGCGAAAGGATTTTATCGTCGGTTGTATTGCTCTTACGAACCAAAGAACGGATATAACGGTAGGTAATATAGTTCTTTGCAACCTCGAAGGCACCGTGAGCCATTATCTTCTTTTCCACCAAGTCCTGAATTTCTTCTACGGTGGGGGCACGGTTTAAAGATTCGCAGGAGATAACGACAGATTCGGTAATGCGCTTGATTTGAAGGTCTGTCATACGGTCGGCTTCTTCTACCGACATATTTGCCTTGGTTATGGCCACACGAATTTTTTCTTCGTTGAAGTTTTCTTCGGCGCCGTTACGCTTGATAATTCTCATATTTGCCACACTTTCTTATAGATTTTATTTATTTCGCACACAAGATATTGTATGAAGATTTGCGAAGCAAATACATTATATAGCTTTAATTGTATTATGTCAAGAGCAAAACACAAAATATTGTGGTTAGCTGCATTTTTTGTGCAAAATGTAGAATTTGGAATTTTTTATAAAAAATCCACCCGAAAGAACGGGTGGATATTTTTGTTAATCTTGCTTGGGCATACGCATGGGTTTTACAAGCTTTTCCTTTGCAAACAGATAGGTATCGTCGTATACCGAGCGTATAAATTCGTCCTTAGAGTTATAGGCTATCCAGAACGCGCGGCAATCTTGATAGTACATTTTGATGGTATGCATAAAGCCCTCGGACACGCCTGCCTCTAAATATTCTTTATATTTATCGCTGTCGGAGGGGACTTCTACCTGATTAATCTCTAATTCGTAGCACATACCCAAACGCTTGCACTGTGCGGCGTTATCGTAAAGACGCTTTAGAGGAACGTTGGGATTGAAGGCATAGTTAGGCTGCATACAAGCTACGTCGAAGCCGTTTTCCTGCCATTCGGTATAGCCTGCCGCCTGATAATATGGGATCCAGATAAGCTTATAGCCCAAGGAATGAACGTAGTTGGATGCGAATTCCATTACCTCGTATTCGTAGGGGTTGTCTGATGCGATTTCCTCCTCGAACCAATAGAAGCCGGAAAGCTCTAAGTTTTTGCGTTCCTTTTCGTTAAGGCGGGCGATCTGGGTATCGATCATCCATTTTGTAACCTTAATTTTATCCTCTAATTTAGAAAGGTCTTCGTCGATACCGTCGTCGTCTATATCGCCGAACTTTTCGGGGAAGGACCCGTAATGGGGAGCGGTATGGAAGATAGAGAAGAACAGCTTTAGCTTGAAATCTACACCAAGCTCTTTGCCTACTATACCAACGGCTTCGTTAAGTGCATCGACGTTTTCGCCATCGGCAAACAGGTTATCGATATAATACTTCCAGCCATCGGCGGATTTATAGTGTTTGGAATAGGTGAAGCGGGAATAAGGAAGGAACAGCGCGCTGTCGAAGAAGGTATCCTCGAGCTTGCCTTCTTTATTATAATAGCCCACGTATACCTTTGCTTCTTCTACGGTATATTTATCTAATTTTGCAAGCGCTTCTTCTGCCAAGACTTCGGGGGGCATACAGTTATAGGCAAGCCAGATGTTCTTTATACCGCAAAGATCATCGTAGGAAGGATATTTGTTGGGATAAAGCAGGCTTGCGGGCTTTGCGTTGCCGTCGTTAACCGGTTCTATGGCGGTTTCGGGGATTGCGGTAGTGCCGTAGAGGGATAAATGGTCCATCCAAACATGGCACATTACGCCGATATCGAAACGTACCCAAGATGCTTTATAAGCATTATCGAAATCCATTTGGATTTGAACAATGGTTTTATCGTTTTCGTTAGTTATACTTCTGTTGTTATATATACGTTGCCAATTAACGCCGTCCACCGAAAGAAAAACAGAAATACGGTTTGCAAGACGAATGCCCAAGGCGCGATCCAGAAGCAAGGCGGTGGAAGCGCCGGTTACTGCAGAAAGGTTAGGCAGTTTATAGATGATAGTTCTTCCGGTGCCGTGGGTGAAGTGGGTATATGCAGGGTCGGTATAATCGATAGATTGGGCGCGGGTGCCGTTGGTGAGGGTAAAATCCTGCACGGGTGTGTTATGATAGGCGGTGATGCATTCATCGGGAACATCGGTAACGGTGCTTGCGCCGAAGGCGGGCACGCCCAACAAAAGGTCGGTTATTTGGTTAGAGGGGGTTTGAGAAACGGGCGAAATTCCCGAGATTTCGGGGATGGGGCTATAGCATTCCATAATTTTCTCCTTTTTTACTTTATTTCTCGTAAAAATTATACCACTATGATTTATGTTTGTAAAGAACATATTGATTTATTTTTGACAAACGGCAATATATATGGTATATTTTAGATAGAAAAGCTTTTTTGGAGTTAGAAATATGAAAATTGTTATTTTAGACGCGGCGACCTTGGGCGCGGATATAGATCTTGGCGGGTTCATAGAGCTTGGCGAGGTGGTAAAGCACCCCCTTACCCTGCCCCATCAGGTGGCGGAGCGTATAGACGATTGCGACGTTTGTATTGTAAACAAGGTTAAGCTTAACGAAGACGTGCTTAAAGGGGCAAAGAAGCTTAAGCTGATTTGCGTTTCTGCAACGGGGTATGATAATATCGATACACAATATTGCAAAGGCAGAGGTATTGCGGTTTGCAACGTGGCGGGGTATTCGGTTAACTCGGTTTCCCAGCTTACGTTGGCTATGGTGCTTTCGGCATCGGTTAACCTTTGGGAATATAAGCAATCGGTTTGCGACGGAAGCTATACAAGCGGCGGTGTGCAGAATATTCTTACCCCTGTTTACCACGAGCTTTGCGGTAAGGTTTGGGGTATTATAGGCTACGGCGCTATAGGTAAAAAGGTTGGTGATGCCGCAAAGGCTTTGGGCTGCAGAGTTGTTGTTAACAAGCGCACACCTATTGCAGAGGAAGAATGCCTTAGCTTGGAAGAGCTTATTAAAATTTCGGATATTATAACCATACACACCCCTTTGACCGAAGAAACACGGAACCTTATTGGAGAAAAAGAAATTGCGCTTATGAAGGACGGCGTATTTTTGGTTAACGTTGCCCGCGGTGCGGTTACCGACGAAGGGGCGGTGGCGAAAGCTATTGAAAACGGAAAAATAGGGTTCTTTGGCTGCGACGTTTATTCACAAGAGCCAATGCCCAAGGATAACCCTTTGTTTGCGGTTAAGGACCGAAAAAACGTATGCCTTACACCCCATATGGCTTGGGGGGCTTATGAATCGAGAATGCGCTGTGTTGATGAAATGTGCAAAAACATAATAAGCTTTTTTAAGGGCGAAAGCAGAAACAGGATTGTATAACAAAAAACAGCTATGTATAAAGCATAGCTGTTTTTTATGTTTTATTATTTTTTAAAACAGAAGGAATTTATAGCTGAGCTGATAGGAACGGTTAATACAACCGCCGCACTGCCTGCGATGCCTGTGGCAAGCTCTAATGCTATAAAATTAGAGGAAAGCAGTTGGTGGAACTGTACGCCGTAGGAAATAAGTATAAGCATTGTTGCCACGGCGCCCCCTGCAAAAGCGAGTATTAGGGTGTTTGTCATTGTGCCTATCATATCCCTGCCGATGTTCATACCCGATTTAAACAGCTCTTTCGAGGTTATGCCGGGGTTTAGGTCTTTTATCTCGGATAAGGATGCGCCAAGGGAAACCGCTACGTCCATTACCGCGCCCAAGGCGCTTACGGTAACGCCTGCAAACAGTACTCCCGTTAGGTTTAGGTTGGTAGAATAGGATATTAAGAGTAGATTTTCGGCTTCCGCCATGGCAGAGCCATTGAAGTTTAGCAAGAGCATAAACAGATAATACAGCAATACGGCAGAAAGACTTCCACACAGAATGCTTGATAAATTAAGTACCGTCTTTTTGGAAAAACCGTTTATGCAGAAGCAGGTTGCAGAAGCGCTTAGCAGGACTGTTATAAAGATTATGGCAAAGGTGTTGCCGCCCTCGTACAGACGGGGGAGCATAAAGCAGATTATTGTTGCCATTGTAAAAAGCAGACCTACACAGCTTAAAAAACCTTTTTTTCTGCCGATTATTATTACCAGCGCCAAGAAGAACAACACTATAATGGCTATGGGGAAGGTTCTGTTATAGGAATAAACCGAGAAAAACGGGTCTGTGCCTTGGGATAAATCTGCGCGAAGGATTACGTTACTTCCCTGCTTTAGAAAAAGCTGAAAGGTGGGGGTGATGTAATGGGTTAGCTGTATGATTTCGCCCTTAAAATCGCCCTCGTTTATTTTTACCGATAAAACCTGCTTGCCCGTTTGGTAGGGGTTTTCGGTTTTATTAGAAAGGTCTTGGGAAATAACCTCCTGCACGGTGGCTTTAACATAGCTGACGTTATTGGTATTGTTAACGCGGAAAGAGAATTTGTTGTTTGACAAGCCAAGAAACATTATTACGGTTGCAATTAGCAACAGACCGATAACCGCATATTCGATTATTTGCTTTTTGGTTGGCTTTTTTAGGTTAATCTCCATAGCGCACCTTCCTTTTTTGATGTTTTATCACAAAATCGACAAATTGTCAAATTATGCACATATAACTGAAAAACCACTTCGGATGAAGTGGTTTTTCTGGTGGGGGAAGGTGGATTCGAACCACCGAAGTCAGTGACAACAGATTTACAGTCTGCCCCCTTTGGCCGCTCGGGAATTCCCCCATATATTATTTGGTTATTATTGATGTTGGAGCTGGTGAAGGGAATCGAACCCCCAACCTGCTGATTACAAATCAGCTGCTCTGCCGTTGAGCCACACCAGCATCTGCTTACGCCAGCGAGGTGTAGTATAACATATATAACAACGATTGTCAATCCTTTTTTTGAATTTTTTTGTTGTTTTTTTGTTTGTTATTATACTATATAACCGTATTGCTGTTTTTTAATTAGTTTTAACATAAAATTTAATTTTGTTTGACGGAAGCTTTGCTTCCTGCCCCCTCATCCGTCAACTTGCAGTTGACACCTTCCCCCGGGGGGGAAGGCTTTTACGGAGCATAAGCAACAGCCAAAATTCAACCACGCTACTATGGCGGGGTTTCTTATACATAAAAAAGGGACAGCCGAAGCTGTCCCTTTATAAACGTTAATTATTTAGCGTTTGCAGCGCAACGTTCGAGAAGGTTTGCAAGACCCTTTTCGAAGGATTGCTTGTGTTCGTTGTAAGAGGATACGATTTCGCCGGTACCATCCTTGCTGATAAGGTTGGTGTAGAAGTACATAGTACCGTTGGAAGGATTACCGCTGTTGAGGTTGTAGATGTTAGCGATGTCGTATACACGGTTGTTGAAGATGATATCGAGCATTTCGCCGGATTCGGTATCTTCGAACTTCTTAAGGGTAAGAGTACGGTCGTAGTATTCGGGAGTTACGATGGTCTTGCCATAGTAAGCCATAGCTTCCAATGCATAGCAGGTAGCAGCAAGGGTTTCGTCCTTGTTGGTACGAGGAATTGCGATAACTGCGCAGTAGTAGGAGTTAGTACCGGAAGAGTAGTTTTCCTGAAGTGCGCCGCGCTTAGGCATAGGAAGAATACCGTAGTGGATGTTGGATTCCTGAAGTTCCTTTAAGGATACGTAGGAAATAGAACCGGGCATAAAGAGTGCGTTACCGTTAGCGAAGATCTGACGTTCTGCGCCGTAACGGGTTTCGTAGTCTTTGTCGCCCATTTCGAAGTCTGCACAACCAACGTTTACTCTGTCGTCGAAGAGGTTCTTGATCTGGTTGAAGGTAAGGATGTTTTCTTCGTCGTCAACACGCAAAACGGGCTTGGTGCCGTCGTTGTTGATCATAGGCTGATCTGCGCCGAGCATCATCTGGAAGTAGTCGTAAGACTGAATTACCATACCCCAAACGTCGCCAACTGCGGGATCGTAGGACTTGGTTGCACCACTGCTGTAGCCAACCTTCTTAGCCATTTCGTACATTTTGTCGATAGTCCATTCGTTATCTGCAACGAGATCGTAGGGACTTTCGAGGTTGTATTCTTCGATAAGGTCTTTGTTGAAGTAGATTGCCCAAGTAGCTTCGTCGTCTTCTACCAAAGCATCGCCGTTTACAAAGAATACCTTGTTGTTGATCTTAAGATCCTTAAGGATGGTCTGATCCCACCAAGCTTCGTTAAGGTGGAGATATTCGTTGTTAACTGCAGCAACGTCCTGGAAGTAGCCGTCGATAGCAAGAGGAGCGATGTTGTTGAATACGTTACAGATCGCCTGATACTTCTTCTGGTTGGTTGCGATATCGGTCTTGATCATGTTAACGGGGTTTTCACCGGTACCGGGGAGAACTACGTCGATATCGAGACCGTAGGTATCCTTGATAAGCTGATTTCTTCTGTAAAAAGCGTCTTTTACAGGGTCGTCACTGCCTTCTTCGATATCGATCTGGCATGCGGAAAGGCTGGTTTCGCCGCCGTAGCCGAGGATCTTAATCTTTTGGCCGTTAAAGTTCTTTTCTTCGTTAAGAAAATCTTTGTCGCCGTTGCCGCCGCCACCGCCGCCGTTACCCTCTTCTGCAGTACATGCAGAGAGTACGAGACAGGATACAACAAGCAAGAGACACATTAGAAGAGACAAGAATCTTTTCATTTGTAAATATACCTCTTTTTCTTGATTTTGGTGATTACAGAGTAATCTACCTTTTGGAATATTTTACATTATAATTGACATATTGTCAAGGGGTGATTTAATTAATTATCTGTATTTTATATGAAATAAACAAAATTTTTACAACACTTCCCCGTTGCGGCAAATTTTGACAACGGATATAGATAAAATTGTTATGAAAACATTGAAAGGACGTGTGTTTTATGGAAATTAAAGCCGAAAAGAACAATGAAGTTACGGTTGCTTTTGTGAAGGGCGAGATTGACCACCATAACGCAAGGATTGCCCGTGAAAGGCTTGACGAGATTATTGCAACGGACACGCCGATTTGCTTTGGGCTTGACCTTTCGGGGGTTACCTTTTGCGATTCCTCGGGGCTGGGGCTTGTTATGGGCAGAATGCGGAAATGCCAAACGTTGGGATGCAATATGGTGGTTAAAAACCCATCGGACGCCGCGACGAAGATTTTGGAGATAGCGGGAATGGATAAAATTTTAAGGATAGAAAGAGGTATATAAGAATGGCGGAAAGGCTTATTAACAATATGAAGTTCAGCTTTGACGGCAGAAGCGTTAACGAGGGCTTTGCCCGAAGCACGGTGGCTTTGTTTGCCGCGCAGGCAGACCCGAGCATTGGGGTTATTTCGGATATTAAAACGGTAGTGAGCGAGGCGGTTACCAACGCAATAGTTCACGGCTATGCGGGGCGGGAAAACAGGGCGGAATGCCCCATTTACATAAGCTGCAAGCTTACCGAAAGCGGTAAAATTATTATTAAAATTAAAGACAAGGGCAAAGGGATAAGCGACATAAAAACCGCTATGCAGCCGCTTTTTACCACCGACGAGGGCGGCGAGCGCAGCGGAATGGGGTTTACGGTAATGGAAAGCTTTACCGATAAGATTAAGGTTTTATCTAAGCCCAACAAGGGAACGACCGTTGTTATGGAAAAGAGGTTAAAGCTGCGTTGACGGGCGGAAAGGCGGCGCTTATTGAGCGTGCCCAAGGCGGTGACGAGGCTGCCTTGGAAATTTTGGTGGATGAAAACACCGGATTGGTAAGGTCTTTGGCTGTTAGGTTTGTGGGCAGAGGCGTTGATTACGACGATTTGTGCCAGATTGGGCACATTGGAATGATAAAGGCTATACGGAACTTTGATTTAGAGCGGGGGACGGCTTTTTCCACCTATGCAGTGCCCTTGATTATTGGCGAGATTAAGCGCTTTTTGCGGGATGACGGAGAGATAAAGGTTAGCCGCGAGCTAAAGCGAAAGGGCGCTTTGATTTATGCCGCGCGGGAAAGATATATTGCACAGAACGGAGAGGAGCCCACGGTAAACCTGCTTGCCGAGATTTGCGGGTTCAGCCCCGAGGAAGCGGCAGAAGCTATCGCCGCCACGGCGGGTACGGTTTCGCTTTCGGAGCAGATACACGAGGACGGCAGGCTTGAGGACGTTATAGGTGTTGACTTTACCCCCGAAATAAACGAAAAAATCGCCCTTAAGCAGGCGATCGAGGCACTTTCCCCGCAGGAGCGGGATATTGTGTTTTTGCGGTATTATAAGGGGTTAACCCAAAGCGAAACGGGCAGAGTGCTTGGGCTTACGCAGGTAACGGTTTCGCGCAAGGAAGCAAAAGCCTTGGAACGGCTTAGGGCTGATTTGGGTTAGGGTTGTTTCGGTAGCATTCGAACAGCTCTTTATAGCTTTCGGGCACACCGGTGTATTTTGGGTTTTTAACAGTGGTAAGGCAGATATCGCCTATGCCGTTTATGGTTACGTTGGTGAAGATTACGCAATGGGAAATATCTTCGCTGATGCAATAAAAATTGCTTGGGCGGAAGCTGTAACCCCCGCAGCTTTCTATTGCAAGGGCAACATGGGCACCCTTTGCAGAAACCATACGGGATTTTTGAAGCTTGCGGGACAGCTTTGTGGAATTTGTATCCCAAGTGATATAAACGGTTGGCATTTCGGAAAGTAATTGCAACGCGGCTTTGCGGGAGATTACGGTATAGCTATCGAAGCTTTCCCACATACAGGGGCGGTGGGAGCCTGTTCCGTAAAAATCGCCGTGGCACATAGAATAGCGGTAGCTTTGAGAGCTACCGCTTATATTTTTTGATATAAAGTCTTTACGAAGCTTGCACGCCGTATTTATGGGCAAATATTGAAACTGCATAATATACCTTTATTTTTCGTCCTTGATGCCCCTTAAAAGCTTGTAATATTCGTAAGCGGCACGTTCGGTTTTGTTTTCGCCGAAGCGGTAAAATTCGCCCTCGTTAATATCCTTGGGCAAATAGCGTTGCTTTACGTAATGGTTGGGGTAGGAATGGGGATATTTATAGCCTAAATCTGCATCGGGGCGGTGGGTGTCTTTTAAATGGGAAGGCACTTCCCTGCCTCTGCCTTGGTTAACCGCCTCTGCCGCGGCGAAGTATGCATCGTGGGCGGAATTGGATTTGGGTGCGGTGGCAAGCAATATTACTGCATCTGCCAAGGGCAAGACAGCCTCGGGCAGGCCGATGGAATTTGCTATATCCACGCATGATTTTACGATAGGAATGCAGATAGGATAAGCCAAGCCTATATCTTCGCAGGCGATAACCATTAGCCTTCGGCAGGCGGATATTAGATCCCCGCCCTCTAAAATACGGGCAAGGTAGAATATTGCCGCATCGGGGTCTGACCCGCGGATGGATTTTTGGAATGCGCTTAAAAGGTCGTAATGCTCGTTACCGTCTTTATCGAAGCTGATGCCCGACCTTTGGGCAAGCTGCTTTGCAAGCTGAGGCTGAAGTTCCGAATCGCAGGCAAAATACAAATTTTCCAGCGCGCCGATGGCTTTGCGAACGTCGCCGCCGCAACCGTTGGCTATGGTTAGCAAAACATCGTCGGTGCAGGTTTTGTTAAGACCGTTTTCGCTGTTGCAGATTTGGAATGCGCGCCTTAACGCGGGGAGCATATCGTTAGGCTCCACAGGCTTAAATTCGAACACGGTGGACCGTGAAAGAAGGGCGGGATACAGCGAGAAAAAGGGGTTTTCGGTGGTGGAAGAAATTAGGGTTACCCTGCCGTCCTCTACGTATTCCAAAAGCGATTGCTGTTGTTTTTTGTTGAAATACTGAATTTCGTCGATATAAAGGATAATGCCGTCCTGCGCCGTGATGGTGTGGGATACGGAAAGGATATCCTTAATATCGGAAAGGGTTGCCACGGTGGCGTTTATACGGTGAAATTCTTTACCCGCAGATTTTGCCACTATCTCGGCAACGGTGGTTTTGCCCGTGCCGGGAGGACCGTGGAATACCAAAGAAGGAAGGTGGCCGCTTTCGATAATGCGGCGGAAGGGCGCGCCCTGTGCAAGCAGGTGCTTTTGGCCTGCAACTTCATCGAAGCTTTTGGGGCGTACTTTTTCTGCCAAAGGCATAAGCGGTTACTCCTTTCATTGGGATTTTATAGGGCTTGGTTATTTTTTCTTTTTCTTAGTTTTCTTTTGGGTTGCGGGGGGATAGTAGGTGTTGTCGGAATCGTTTTCGGAATCTTCCATATCTAAAATCTCTTGGGTTTCGGGCTTTTTGCGGAAGGAGAATTTGGATTCCTGATTATTGAAAATACGGTAAATATTGGAACGGTGCATAAAGATTACAACCATACCCACGAACAAAGCGAAGAAAAGCTCGAAGGGATGTAAGGGCTTATAGGCTACGCTTACTGCCGCGGGATAGGTGAATGCGGCGATGATGGAAGAAAGAGATACGTAGCGGGTGAAAAGCAATACAACCGCAAAGATTATAAACAAAACTGCGAAGATTGCAGGGTCTAAAATCAATATCATGGTAGCGGCGGTTAAAACACCCTTGCCGCCCTTGAAGTGATAGTAAACGGGAAGGATATGGCCGATCATACAGAAGCCGCCTGCAAGGTATGCGCCCCATCTGCCCATTAGCAACGCGCCGATTAATACAGAAACGATCTGCTTTGCGATATCGCCGAACAAGGTCCAGATTGCGCCGTCCTTGCCGTATACGCGGTGCATATTGGTAAGACCTGCGTTACCGCTGCCGAAATTGCGGATATCCTGCTTGAACTTTGCCTTGGAAATGATAATGGCAGAGTTCAAAGAGCCCAAAAGGTATGCGGCAACAGCCACGAAAACAAAGGCGATTACGGTTAACACGAGGGCGTTATCGGAAAGGCCCCTTGCCCAGGTGCCTAAAAAGCCGAAATCGGGTATTGGATTACCGAATAAATATCTCATATCTTGCTCCTTAAATAGTAGGATTTTCGCCCTTTTGCTTTATAACCAAGCGAATGGGGGTTCCGTTGAAATCGAAGGCTTCTCTTAGGCAGTTTTCGATATAGCGCTGATAAGAGAAGTGGAACAGCTCTGCATCGTTACAGAAAAGAACGAAGGTGGGGGGGCATACTCCGGTTTGGGTCATATAATAAATCTTTAGACGTCTGCCCTTATCGGACGGGGGCTGAACGCGGGCGGTTACGTCGGAAAGAAAATCGTTTAGCAAGCCCGTTGTAATACGGCGGTTTGCGTTGGCGTAAATTTCGTTTATGGTGGGGTAAAGCTTTTCTACCCTTTGACCCGTTAGTGCAGAAACGAATGCCACCGGTGCATAGCGCATATAGCCCAAGGCGGTGTAAACCTCTTTTTTGAAGTTGTTTACCGAATCGTTATCCTTTTCTAAAGAATCCCACTTATTAATAACGATAATGCTTGCTTTGCCTGCGTTGTGGGCAAGACCTGCAATGCGTTCGTCCTGTGCGGTTACGCCCTCGTTGGCATCTACGAGCACAAGGCAAACGTCTGCCTTTTCTACGGCGGTGTTGGCGCGGATAACCGAATATTTTTCGATTCTGTCCTCTACCTTTGCGCTACGGCGGATGCCTGCGGTATCTACGAAAATATATTTGCCGTGTTTGTTTTCTACGAAGGTATCTATAGCATCACGGGTGGTGCCTGCCATATCCGAAACGATAACCCTATCTTCGCCGGTGAAGCGGTTGATAATAGAGCTTTTGCCTGCGTTGGGCTTGCCTATTACCGCAACGCGGATAGAGCCTTCTTCCTCCTTGGACACGGTGCTTTCGGGCAGGTAGCTGATTACGGTATCTAAAATATCGCCGGTGCCCGTGCCGTGGACAGAGGAAACGGGGATAACGTCTTCGAACCCAAGCTCGTAAAATTCGTAAAAGCCTGCGGGAACTTCGCCGATGGTATCTACCTTATTTACCGCAACGATAACGGGCTTGCGGCTTTTTTTAAGCATAGAGGCTATTTCCCTATCGGCGGCGGTTACGCCAACCGAAAGCTCTGTCATAAACACGATAACGTCGGCACTGCCGATGGCGATTAACGCTTGGTCACGCATTTGACGAAGCAAGGAATTTTCGGTAGTGGGCTCGATACCGCCGGTATCGATAAACAGCATTTGTCTGCCGTTCCATTCCACGTCGCAATAAATTCTGTCGCGGGTAACGCCGGGGGTATCCTCTACGATAGAGATACGCTCGCCTGCTATTTTATTGAAGAAAGTACTTTTGCCTACGTTAGGTCTGCCTACTACGGCTACTGTACATTTGGACATTTATATCATCCTTTCTATATGCCCAGTATTGCTTGGCACAGGGCATAGCCGCCCCTTTCGGTAACGGTTACTTTTATGCTTAATTCTTGCTCTAATTCCTGCAGGGATACGTTATCTAAAAACAAATCGCCCTCTGCCCGAAGCATTACGTCGGGGATAAGCAGAGTTTCGCCAAGGGCTGTACCTTTAAGCTGTTTTATTATATCGCCGCCGGTTACAAGGCCGGTTACGGTAACGCTTCCGCCAAAGAAATCGTTACGGATGGCGCGGACGTTAACCTTTATATTGGGGTACGCCTTTTCTGCAAGGGCTGCCATTTCGGTTATGAAGCCGAAGGCGGATTCCCCCGTTGCGACGGTTACTTCTCTATTATACTCTATTTTGGGAGAATTTTCAAGACATTCTGTAAATTCCTCGGTGTCGTTTCTTATCATACCCACGCCGTTTTCCAGCTGAGGGTAGCCCTCGTAATAATCCTCTTGGGGGATTGGGGTGTTAGAAAGCAAAAAGAATTCGTCGGAGGGGTAGATAAGCCGCATTCCCTTGGATTTTAGGTTGCTTTCGCCAAAGCGGTTTGCGATTTCTATTACACTTTTTGCAGATGCCCCGTCGAAGGGGGTTAGGGGGTATAAGCCCTCTCGGTGCCCTGTTAAGCCCGAAGGCACGAGAGCAACGCTTTGAAGGTTTTCCAAGGCGGAAATATCGGTAAGAGAGCGTTCTAATTCGGCACCGTCGTTTATTCCGCGGCAGAGCACGAACTGTAAATTTAGGTTTATGCCTGCGTTATCAAGCATTTTTATATACCTTAAGCAATCGCCTGCAAAGCGGTTGCGAAGCATTTGAACGCGCAGGTTTGGGTTGGTGGTGTGTACGGATACGTTTATGGGGGAAATACGCATTTGGATTATGCGTTGGATATCGCTTTCCTTTAGGTTGGTTAGGGTAACGTAATTGCCCATTAGGAAAGAAAGGCGCTCGTCGTCGTCTTTAAAATAGATAGTTTCACGCATGCCCTTGGGGTTTTGGTCGATAAAGCAGAAAATGCAATTATTGCGACAACGCTTTTTTTCGTCCATTAGATAGGTTGCAAATTCCAAGCCGATATCGGAATATTCTGGCTTTTGGATGCTGAAGGCAATATCTTGACCGTTGCGGTTGACAACTATATTTAATTGCTTGTTCATTATATGAAAGCGGTAATCCAGCACATCGTTAATGGGGTTGCCGTTTACCGAAACAAGTATATCGCCGCCGAGAATGCCGCACCTTTCCCCGTGGGAATTGGTTGTTACAGATTGTATTTTTACCATAGCCACACCTGATTAATACAAAAAAGCGTGTTGCAAAGTAGGCAACACGCTAATTCGCTTAGTCTTTATCCTTGACCTGAAGAACTACTTTTCCGCCGTAGGTACCGCAGCTTTTGCATACACGGTGAGAAAGAATGAATTCGCCGCACTTGGGGCACTTGGTCATTCCGGGAAGGTCAAGCTTCCAAACAGAAGATCTTCTTTTGTCTCTTCTTGCCTTAGATACTTTTCTCTTAGGTACTGCCATCGTTGATATCCTCCTTAGGTTATGGTTATATTTTTATTATTAACGAATGTTATTCGCTGAAGAAATCCTTCAGCACGTCCCAACGCGGGTCGGATTCTTTTTGGTTGCAGGAGCATTCTTTAACGTTAAGGTCGCAACCGCATTTGGGGCACAAGCCCTTGCAATCCTCGTTACATAAATAACGGGATGGGAGCTCTAAAATTAGGGTGGTGCGGACAAGGTCTTCTTCGTCGAAGGAATAATCCTGAAGGATTATGTATTCGTCCTCGTCCTCGTTTGCCAAAGATTCGGTAATTTTGGCGGTTAGAGGAATTGTTGCGGTGTAGTTAAATTCTTTATCGCAACGGGCGCAAGGCACTGTTATGCTTGCATTGATTTTACCCTCTAATAAAATTAAACCCGAATGGTTGGTTATTACGGCTTCGGCACAGGCGGTGCCTGATTTAGCTTCGTCAACAAAGCTGCAATCTGTAACGTTTACAGAAAAGCTTAGGCTTGAAGCCGAGCCGTCGAGCAGTTTTTTTAGATTTAGCATATAACCGCTCCTTCCGCTTGGTTGCGTAAAAACGCAACAATCATTATATATTTCAAGAGCCGATTTGTCAACTGTTTTTTTGAAATTCATAGAAAATAAAACAAAATATTTTTGATAAAAGTGTTTTTTTCGAAAAATATTGAAAGAATACCCGTTTTATGGTAGTATAGTTTTGCTTTTTCGCAGCATAATAGCTGCGAGGTGATATTTTATGAAAATGAAAAAGATGATTTCCAATAACAAAGCCTGCACCTGCATTATGCTTGGGCTTATAGGTGCCGCAATGGGGCTTGCCGCGGCAAAAGCAGTTATTGCCTGCTGCAGCGGCGGCACGCTTAGATGCAAGGCGAAAAAGGCTTTACAGACTATTGAAGAAAAAATTTAGGGGATTATTCCCCTGTTTGGGGTGTACATATATGAACTTGGGAACAAGACTTGAAGGGGCTGTGAGCTTACTTTCGGAAGCGGAAAACAAGCAGACCTTTGCGGATATAGGAAGCGACCACGCTTTTTTGGCGATAGAGATGGTTAAGCGCGGGATAGCGCAAAACGCTATTGCGGCGGATATTAACAAAATGCCCTTGGAAAAAGGCAAAGAAAACGCAAGCAGCCAAGGGATAGAAATAGAATTTGTTTTATCTGACGGATTTGACGGGCTTGAAAACAAGGGCTTGACCTTTGCGGCGGTTTGCGGTATGGGCGGAGAGCTGATTGCGAAGATGGTATTGCGAAGCCGAATTACCCGCCAATGTCTTTTGGTTTTACAGCCTATGTCTGCCCAAGAGGAGCTTAGAAAAGCGCTGTGGGACAACGGTTTTTGCATTATAAAGGAGCTTTTTGCCGTTGAAGGCGGCAAGCCCTACACCCTTATGCAGGTTAAATACGACGGTGTAAAGCGGGAATACGATTATATTGACCTATATTTGGGCAAGGAACGAAAAGAAACGGCAGAGTTTTTGCAATACCGCGAAAAAATAAAAGCCGCCGCAATAAAGCGACGGCTGGGATATATTGCCGAAAACAAAGATACTTGCGAAATAGATAAGCTTATCGGCATAGAATAAGCTTGCCTTTGGGGATATACTTATATAAAAAGGAATAAGCCTCGAAGGGGGTTACCTTTAGATTGCGCTTGGGGATAATTATCACCGAGCGTTTTTCTATATACACGTAAATGGCGTGCTTGGTAAGGTAGATAGCCTCTAATTCGTCGTAGAAAATCTCGTCGTGTTCGTTTTCTTCTGGGTTTTGCATAATTAAATCGAACACAAAGCCGTTTTTGCCGAAGACGGTTTCTTGCTTGGCGCGGACTGTTTTTGCGTTGCTGCGGCAGATGCGCTTTACGTTTACGTTAATGGTATAAATAAACATACACAGTGCCAGAACGACTGCGCCTGCGGCGATTATAAGACCTTTACTTCTTGTTGCCAAGCCGTAATATACAAGCAGTGCGGCGGCAATTACCACGCCCAAAACAATTAAGTAGGTTTTTATACGGTAATTTTTGCCCTTTAATACGTGGAACTTTACGTAACGGCTGTAATCCTTGGGGGTTACGAAGCCGCTGGATTCTAAGGGTACTATTTTCATTTATTGCCTCCTAAAAGCATATCCATAAGCTTTTCGCCCTTATCTAAATACAACCCCGTAGCCTGAGCGGTAGATTCGCAATAGCAATTTATGCCACTGTTAAGCTCGTTAGAGGAATCGTATATTACAAAAGGAACGGGAGCGTGGGTATGGGTGCGAACGCTTATGGGCGTGGGGTGGTCGGGCATAAGCAGGATTTTAAATTCCTCGCCCTTGTTACGCAAATAATCTATTAAGCCCGAAAGGATAAGATTATCGATTTTTTCGATAGATTCGATTTTTTCCTCGAGCTTGCCTTGGTGGCCGCTTTCGTCGGGGGCTTCTACGTGGATATAGACGAAATCTGCGCCTTTTTCTAATTCTGCAATGGCGGCATCACGCTTGCCTTCGTAATTGGTGATAATACCGCCGGTGGCGCCCTCTACGTTGGGAACCGACATTCCCGCACAGAAGCCTATGCCCTTTATAAGGTCTACGGCGCATACGACAGAACCGTTTAAACCGTATTTTGCCTTGAATTCGGGGAGCGAAGGCTTTTTGCCTGGGCTCCAGAACCATAAAGAATTTGCTTTTTTAAGCCCTCTCTTTTCCCTATCTAAATTTAAGGGATGGTTATTAAGAAAGCCGTAGGATGCCTTCATAAGGTCGTAAAAGGGCTTTGCTATTTCGCCCTTGGGAAGGTAATCGCCTATTCTTCTGCCGATTATATCGTGGGGGCGGGAAAAATCGTTATATTCGGGGCAGTTTTTATAAATTAAGCAATGGCGGTAGCTTATGCCGCAATAGAACTTTAGAACTTCGTTCCCGAACTGCTTTTGGATATCGTTTATTAACACCCTTGCCTCTTCGGTGGAGATTTCGTCGGAGGAATGGTCGAGCATAACCAAATCTTCGTATTCGCCTTCACCGCCCAAGGCAACGACGTTTGCGCGGATAGCGGTTTCGTCGGGTTGCATTTTTATGCCGATGCTGGCTGCCTCTAACGGCGACCTGCCCTTGGAATAAACCAACGGGTCGTAGCCCAAAACCGCAAGGTTGGCGGTGTCGCTTTCGGGCACCATTCCTTGGGGAACGGTATCTACCATACCGTTTATACCGTGGGCGGCAAGATAGTTCATTACAGGCTTATTTGCCGCTTGAAGGGGTGTTTGCTTGCCCAAGGACGCAATGGGAAGGTCTGCCATACCGTCGCCGAGCATTACAATATATTTCATTATTCTTCTTCCTTTGACAATTTGTACTGCGTGTTTATTATAACAAATATACACCGTAAAATCAATCGTTTTATGATAAAAAATCCACCCATTGACAAACCCTGCTTTGGCATTTATAATTAAGGTACTGAATTAATTAGGAGGCGCGGTATGAAAATTAAGGACGGATACGTTGTTCGCAAGGTGGCGGGCAGTTACGTTGTGATTAAGCAGGGCGGCGATGCGGATTTTAGACAGATGATTACCGTTAACGAAAGCGGCGCCTTGATTTGGGATTGCATTAACCAAGGGCTGGGCGAAGATACCATTGCCGAAAGGATTGTGCAGGAATACGACGTTGATTTTGACACTGCTGTTTTAGATACCAAAAATTTTATTTTGAGGATGAAGGAAGCAGATGTGCTTGAATAAAAACGTTAGCCTTGCAGACGTATTCCCTATTATAGAAGAAAGCCTTAACGGCGGCGGCAGTGCGGTTTTTGTTGCCCGCGGTACAAGCATGGAGCCGTTGTTTAAGGATGGGAAAACCGCTGTTAGGATTATTAAGCCCGTGGAACCGCCGAAAAAGAGGGATATTATATTTTATCGCAGAAGCAACGGCGATTTTATTTTGCACCGTATTGTTGACGTTAAGGAAAAGGGCTACGTTTGCCGCGGGGATAACCAGCTTGAAAACGAGTTCCCTGTTTTAAAAGAGAATATTATAGGGGTTGTTACCCATTATAATAACGGAAAAAGAGAAAAAGCCGTTAACCGATTTTGGCAGAAGCTTTATGCAAGAATTTGGGTTAACTGCAGTTTTCTTAAGAAGATTAAACATAAATTTTTTGATAAGAAGGTTAGATAAATGAAGGTTGCCGTTGTTGGCTCCCGCAGTATTGGGGATGCCGATATAAGCCGTTTTATCCCACCGGATACCGACCTTATAATCTCGGGCGGGGCTGTGGGAATTGACACATTGGCGGAAAAATATGCCGACGAACGCGGGATTAAAAAGTTAATTCTTTACCCCGATTATGAAATTTACGGAAAAAGCGCGCCGTTGATAAGAGATAAGCTTATTGTTGACCATGCGGATTTGGTTATTGCCGTATGGGATGGGGATTCTTCGGGTACGGAATTTACAATTTCCTATGCAAAGCGCAGAGGCGTGCCCTGCGAGGTTTATATTTTATAATTTAAAAAAACCGCCTAAATAGGCGGTTTTTTGTGTTGTTTTGCACTTTTTATGTAATGATTTCGTATACCAAGGGTTCTGCCGCGGGGGCGGATTGAGAAAAGGTTAGGCTTTGGATAAAGCGGTTTTGCGCCGCCGATTGGTCGGCAACGGTAGAGGATTGCAGATATGCCAAGGCAGAACCTTTTTTTACGTAATCGCCCACGTTGGCATTTAGGATTATGCCTGCGGACATATCGATTATATCTTCTTTTGTGTTTCTGCCTGCGCCCAGCATTGTGGCGACAGAGCCTATTTCGTAGGCGTTTACCGCCGAAATATAGCCGTCTTGGGGTGCAGTTACCGCGGTTTTGTATTTTGCATCGGTAAATGCGGAAAGGTCGTTAAGCACCGAGGTATCGCCGCCCTGCAATGAAAGCCATTGTATAAAGCGATTATAAGCGGTTTGGTTATTAATAACCTCGGTTACCGCTTCCCTTGCCTCTTTTGCGGGGATTTCTTTAGCAAGGCTTACCATTTGGGATGCCAAGGTTATGCAGATTTCGAGCAGATTAGGCTCGGCATAAACACCCTTTAGCAGGTTGGCGGCCTCGGCAATTTCTAAGGCGTTGCCGATGTTTTTGCCCAGGGGGCGGTTCATATTGGTGATTACCGCCGCAACGTTTTTGCCTGCGGATTTGCCGATATTTACCATACTTTCGGCAAGAAGCTTTGCATCGGAATAGGTTTTCATAAAGGCGCCGTT
>JAFYOG010000189.1 GCA_017560285.1 Clostridia bacterium | reverse complement strand
GTACAGGGGTCTGCCAAAACGGTTTATATAGAAGTTTTCTAAAGAATCCTCGGGCTTTTTGCAGAAAACAGACTTCATATAGCCGAAGCCCACCCGCATAGTGTTTTTAAAGCCCATATTTTTTAGGGTAGAGCCGCTTAGGGTAACGGGATAATCGAAGAATTTTTTTAGGAAGTATATGCGGGAAACACGTTCACGCACAAGCATAACCTTATCGTCGGTTTCGGGGTTGGGGCCGTTGGGTTCCAAGGGCTTTTCTCTGCCTAAAAGCAAGTCGTCCTTGGCGGGGGCACCCTGAATAGGCATAAGATTCTTCCAAAAATCCATAACCGATTCGTCCTTAGAGAAAAAGCGGTGACCGCCGATATCCATACGGTTGCCGTTATAAAGCACGGTGCGGGAAATACCGCCGATTTCTGCACTTTCTTCTAAAATTATGGGTTTATAATCGGTTTCGGTAAGCAGCTTGTATGCCGCGGTAAGACCTGCAGGGCCTGCACCGATAATAATTACTTGCTTTGACATTTTTATTCCCCTTTATACACAAACACCTTACGTCCGAAATAGTTCCAAATTAACGCAACAGCGGCGGCAACGCAGCTTATTAACCCAAAAATAGCGGGGTTACGCTGGATATCAAGCAGGTTACAGCCAAGCTGTGTAACACCAACGTTTATAAGCAAGCCTACGATAGAAACAAGGAAATAGATTATAAACGCCTTTACTCCCCTGCCCATTTGCTTTTGCTTTTCGCTTGTGAACACGTAAAATATTGAAATTACGTAATTTACGATTAAGCCCACCGAAAAGCCCGCTACGGTTGCGATTATAACGCGAACTTCGTTTGTGAAGCCGAATATTGTAAATTCGCCCATATTAAGAGGCAATATCCAGGAATAAAAGAGAACCTTTATAAGCGTATCGCATACGAACGCCGATAAGCCCGCCACGGAATAGCGAAGCATCTCTTTTATAAACTTTTTACCTTTATTATTCATATTACACATCCGTAAATATTTTTATAAAGCCATAGTTACATAATATAATACACCAAAACCCACATTTTGTCAATATCGGCAACGGTGGGTTGGGGTGATAAAAAGAAAAGCCGAAGCAATGCTTCGGCTTTTTAAAGCTTTAATTATTTGGATGTATCGCTAACTGCCTGAGAAGAGGTGTTAGAGGTTGCATCGGAGGTGTTGGAGGTGGTACCGGAGGTGTTGGAGGTGGTACCGGAGGTGGTGCCGGATACGGTGGAAGAAGTGCCGGAGGTGGTGGAAGAGGTGTCGGCTGCTTCATCTACGGAACCAACGATGTAAAGCATTACAACAAGAACAACGAAGATGATAGAGAAGATAACGGTAAGCTTCTTTGCGATAGAGGTTTTGTTACCGATGTTGTTTCTTGCCAAGTAGGTTTCGGATGCGCCGCTGCCTGCAATGGAATTGCCAAGACCGCTCTTGCGCTTGCTTTGCTGCATACCGATTACGGCAACCAATGCTACTGCAAGTATAAGAAGCAAGCCGCCGATGATGTATTCGAGTGTAGACATAATTATTTATTTCCTTTCAGAATTTGCTAAACTAAATATTACCACATAGAGTTGACAAATGCAAGAGAAAAATGCAAATTTAATAATTTGTTCATAAATTAGTCAAACTGCCTTGTGGCGGTATTATCTTTGTTGTTATCCTGCGGTTTTGTTTTTGCGCCGGACTTGGGGGCGGGTTTTGCAGGCTTTTTGGATTTTTTATCGGGGGATTTTTTCTTACCCGATTTTCCTGTTTGGTTCTTCTTTACCCCGCGGATAATTGCCATGGTTATGCTTACAAGGATATACAAGCCGATAACCACGCCCAAAATTATTAAAACGGTACGCATAAACACGTTGGTAAGAATGTTGCCCGCATCGTCAAGCACCTTTAAGCCGGTATTTTCCTCGGCGGTTTCTTTTACCATAACCTCTATGGGCTTAAAATCAACCCTGTTGCCCTGAGCATCGGTGTAATAATATTTTACGGTACCTACCACGGTTTCTGCCTTTATGGGGGCGTTGGCAGTGGGGCATTCTGCGCCGTTAAATTCCTCTGAATACACAAAATCGTAATATTCTATGGGATCGTGGGCGATGTTAACGCTTTCGTTTTTGGGGATAAGGTGGTTTATATTCGCTTTGGGATATACCATTAAATGGTCGGAAGGGCTGCCGTATTTTACCCTAAGCTCATCTATAGGTAAGGAAGAATCGGCAACGGTGTAATATACGAAGGATTCGCGTACCCAAGACAAAAGGTCGATCATATCGCCGTAGGCGTGCTTATCGTAAAGCGAATATTTGGCGCCTTCTTCGGTGTTTTCCACGCGGATACCGTTGGCGCACATTACTACCAAAATATAGGTTAAGCCTTCGGTTTGCTGGGTTGCGGTTATAAGGCAATAGTTGCCGTCGGCATTGGGCTGACCCGCTGTTAAGCCGATAGCCTTAGAGGATTTATATCCGCTTATGAAATAGTTGTTTTTTAGGAAGTTTTTATTTCTTACCGTGGTTTTTTTGTTAAAGGAGAAAAATTCAACGTCGGAAAGGGTTACGAGCTCGTTGTAATTTTTGTAAAAGGCGGCGGCAATAAGCGCAACCTCTTTGGGGGTGGAGGTTTGTCCCTCTTGGGTTAAGCCCATGGGGTTTCTGAAATAGGTTTTGGTAAGACCCAAGGATTCTGCCTTTTCGTTCATTTTAGAAACGAAGGTGTTTAAATCCCCGCCGAGATAGGTTTTGCCGAAATAGGATGCCAGCGCGGCGGTAGCATCGTTTGCACCTGCAACGAGGATAGCCGAAAGCATATCTCTGGCGGTATAAGAGCTGCCGCTGTCTAAGCCCATGGTGGGCATACGGAAATCTACGAAAATTCTGTCGGTAACGTCGTCGTTATAAAAGCCGTTGATATAGGCTATGGCGGATTCGCTTATTTCCACCATAGTATCGTTGATGTTAAGATTGCGTTCCTTTAAAATATCGTAAGCAACCATACAGGCAACAAGCTTTGCCGCAACCGAAGGCTCGGTTTCTTTATCGGCAAGGTCGGAATATAAAAATTGGTCGGTATCTATGCAATAAGCTATTGCGGCGTTACCGTTTTTTAGCGAAAAGGGTGCGGCGGGTTCTTCCCCTTCTGCAACGGCGGTTAGGGGAACTATGCAGCCGATAATTAATATTAAGGCTAACGCAAGGGATAGCCTGCGGATAAAGTTCATAATCGTTCTCCTTCTGCAAGAAGTTTTAATGCATAGGATTTATCCTTTTCTATCTGCTCTTTTAACTGCTCTACCGAGGCAAATTTTTGCTCGGGGCGGATAAAATCCAAAAAATAAAGTCTTGCGACCTTGCCGTAGCAATCGCCGTTATAATCGAAAATATAGGTTTCGCAGGTGGGAACTTCCCCTGCGCTTACGGTGGGCTTTACACCGAAATTGGTTATGCCGTAATAATTTTCGCCCTCTATTTTAACGGTTGTTAAATAAACGCCGTAGGGTGGCTTTACCATAGTTTGGGGGTATTGCTGATTAACGGTGGGGAAGCCCAAGGTTCTGCCGAGCTTTGCACCGTGAACAACGGGGTTTACAAAGCCAAAGCTGTGGCACAAAAGCCTGTTTGCCTGCTTTATATCGCCCTTTGAAATAAGGTTACGTATTAACGTAGCGCTTACGGGGGTACCGTTTTCTAAAACGGGGGGCGGGGTTATAACCGAAACACCCTTGCCCGAAAGCAGGTTGGATATAAGGGTGCTGTCCCCTTCCCTATTGTTGCCGAACCTAAAATCGTAGCCGCAGATAACGCTTTTTGCCCCCAAGCCTTTATATAAAAATTCTGTAACGAAATCGGTAGCGGATACCGATTTTATTTTCGAAAAGGGGGCGGTAAGCACAATGTCTACGCCGTTATCCATTAATATGCTCGCCCCGAGGTTTGGGCTTAACAGCATTTGGTTGCCGTTTTTGGGGTTATCGAAATAATCGAACATAAAAACCACTGCGGGCAGTGAAAGCCGTTTGGCTTGGTCGGTTAGGGCTTTTATAAGCGACAGGTGCCCTATATGAACGCCATCGAAGCCGCCCACCGCAACCACACAGCCGTTTTGGGTATTTGGGTTGGCGGTGGCCGCTATATTTGTATGAAAAGATAATAATATTTCTTTATTCATAATACCATTATAATAAGCGAATTTATTTATATATCTAATAATACCCAAATATATTTGTTTTGTCAACTTTAATAAGGTATATTTTCGGTGCAAATGCCAAGAATAAATGTAAATTTAATTCTGAAGGATGTTGCTTATGAACCTTTCCGAAAAAAGAAAATTCGATTCGGTTATACTTGCAGGCGGTTTTGGCAAACGGCTTTCGCCGCTAACCGACAAAACCCCCAAGCCTTTATTGCCCGTTAACGGTGAAAGCCCTTATTTGCGAAGTATTAAATTATTGCGCAAGCACGGCTTTGAAAGCACTGCCGTTACCACCATGTATTTGGCAGAGCAGATAGAAGCAATTAGCTTTGACCAAGGCTGTTTGGAGCATTTTAGAGAAGAAACACCCCTTGGAAGCGCAGGGGCGGTGGGCAGGATTAAAAACCGCGCGCAGGATTGCGTTATAGTTATTTCGGGCGATGCGGTGTGCGATTTTGACCTTGCAAAAGCAAAGGCGGAATTTTTGGAAAGCGGCTGTGATGCGGCGATGCTTTTAACAAAATCCAACGAGCTTGGAGAATACGGCACGGTTTGCGTAGATAACGGCAGAATTACACAGTTTTGCGAAAAGCCATCGGCGCGGGATACGGTTTCGAACCTTATAAACACGGGGATATATTTTTTAAGCAAAAGGGCGCTTGAGCTTATTCCCGAAAAGGAATTTTTTGATTTTTCGTTGGATTTGTTCCCCTTAATGCTTAACCGCGGTATGCCCATTGCAGGCATAACACCCCAAGGAAATTGGTTTGATATTGGGTCCTTTGGCGATTTTCATAAATGCTGTATGTGGCTATCCGACGGCAAAAACTGCATTGGCGAAAGGGTTTCGGTTCACCCGGAGGCGCGTATAGAGCGGGCGGTTATTTTTGATAACTGCACCGTTGGCAACAGCGTTTTGCGGGGCTGTATTGTTGCAGACGGGGCGGTTATAGGCAACGATTGTATTATTCCATCGGGGTGCGTTATAGGAAGCGGCGCCGAGATAAGAGACGGCACGGCGTTGGCGCCCGGCAGTGTTATTGCAAGGGGCGATACGGTAAAGGGCGAGGCATATGAAAATTACTTCCCCAAGCCAAGGCAAGCCTTTGATTTTGAGGACGATTGCGTTATTGCCGACAATAAGGACGAGGGCTATTTTGTTAGACTTGGCAGACTTTTAAGCGGCGAAGGCACGGTTATTGCATTTGCGGAAGGCGGCGGAGCCACCCTTCAGCAAGCCTGCGAGCTTGCCTGCGGTGCAGCCAAGGGGGGCAGTGCCTGCACGGTAATTTCCGGAGGGAACAGCGCGTTGGCGGCATTTGCCGCGCGGGAATACGGCAGCAGGGTTGCTTTTATTGCCTGCAGGGGCGAAAAAACCGAGATAAGGCTGTTTTCCGGCTTTGGAATGCCATTTTCGCGACAAGAGCTTAGGGCGCTTGCAATGAAAACCCCGAAATATTACGGCGTAAGCGGCAGTGTTTATTTGCTTCCCCACGGGGTTATTATAAAAAAATACGTTAATTTTTTGCGGAAAAACGCGCTTATACCCAAAAGCATAAAGGTAGGCGACGGTATAGAAAACAAGCTTATGCGGGAAATTTGCGAGGAGCTTGGGGTTTTAAGCCAAGAAAGCGACGTAACCTTTTTTAGCTCTGCCGACGGCGAAAAGGCTTTTGCTACCACCGACGACGGACAGGAAATATCCTATTGGCAGTTGGTTACCCTTTGCTGTGTTAAAGGTGATAAAAAAGAGATAGTTTTGCCCCGCGATACACCAAACGCGGTGGAACGGATTTTAAATCACAACGGCGTAAGCACGCTGTTTTACGGCGACAGCGATTCGCCCCAGCGCAAAGCCGCACGGCAGGAATTTTTGCACCGCGACGGTATTGTTTTATCCCTTACCGCCGCCGCGCTTGCCCAAGAAAAGGGGTTTGATATAAAGCAATATGCCAAGCAGGTTGCCCCCTTTGCGGTTATGACGCGAATGATTTATGCCGACAGAGATAAAATGTACGAGGTTATATCTAACCTTAGAAGCGGTAACAGCCGTAACGCTTTTTTAGATTTCGGCGAGGGCAGAGTGAGCGTTTTTGCCAGCGCCGCAGGGCGGTTTAGGCTGGTTGCCGAGGCGGTGGACAGCGAAACCGCCGAGGAAATTTCACTGCGTGCCATAGATATTCTTAACAAGGATTAGATATAAAAAAGGAGCGATTTCTCGCTCCTTTTTTGTGTTCGGGTTGTTAAGCTTTATAATCCTCAAAACCATAGCTGCCGGATTCTTTTTGCACGAGCCGTTTCACGGTGTTTATACCGTTGGGGTAGGTTATGGTGTATATATCGCCATCCGCATCCCAAGAGAAAGCAGCCGTCACTCTGATCAGATTTTCATCGGGATAATAGCGTACGGATATATACTGACCGCTGCTTACGCCGTTATATAACAGATGGTATTCTTCCTGCTCGTAAACCAAGCCGTCCGCCTTGTGAAATTCAACGGTATAGTTTTCGCCGTTAACCACAACCGTTCCCGACGTTTTGGCTTCGTCCCATACCAAAGATTCGTAATTAATCGTTTCGTTTATGTTTTCGACAGTAACGGAGCTATCCGTGAAAGAGGTTATCGGTAAGTTAGTGGACATTATTCCGTAACCGTATTTATCTTTGCCGATCAACTCAAAATTGTAACGATAATTGGATTTGGACAAATACCCTGCTTTTATCCTATCGAAATTTAATTCGGGTTTAGTTCCCTCGAAATAATAGTCTTTGTTGCTTTCGTCGCAAAGCACTTTTTTAACGGTTTTATATCCGTTGGGATAGGTAATTTCGCAACGGTAATCCGAATTTGCAATAAAATCGAAGGATACCTCTATTTCGCCCCAGCTTTCATAGTTTGCGCTAGGATTTAGTTTTTTGCCGTTGTATATGCGAACCTTGGTAAGCTTGTTTTCGCTTTCAAATATCCACCTGCCGTTATCGTCTTTTTTAAACGCCATATCGCCAAGGGTTTCGTCGGTAACCGTAAATCCCGTGCAATTTTCTTCTTCATCATATAAAACCGCGCCGTAACTGATTTCTACAACGGTTTCTTGTTGATTTAAAATCTTTAGCTTGGCTGTTCCGTCCTTATTTTCCAAGGTAATAAAGCTGAACATTGCCGTAGATGCGGGTTGCATTTCGAATTCCGGACCGCGTATATCGAACGTATACTCGGACAACCTATCGCTTACGTTTAAAAACGTACCGCCGTAGCTGTATATATCGTTACCGTTTTCTTCCTGCGACGTTCCGCTGTATATATCGTTGCCGACCTCGGTATTGGGTTTATTTATCGCACACGCAGATAATATAACCGTTAACAAGAGTATAAGTGTTGTTAGTTTTTTCATTTTATCACATCCTTTTAAAAATTTAAAAAACGCATAAGTCTGCCTTGGTATGGCGGCTTATGCGTTGGAGAAGTTTTTTGTTTTTATATTCGGCTGAAAAGCCGTAACTCCCCAAGGCGCAAAACCGCCGAAATTAATGCGGTTTCGGGTTCGTTTTCCATTGGGAATACACCTCTTTCTTTTTATACGGTAAAAGGGCTTTGGATTTGATTTTTTACCCCTTCACTCTATATATGTTTAAAAGAGAAGAAACGTCTATAAAAAATTGAAAAATTTTTTTATTTTTTAAAAAAAGAAAAAGCAATAATCTTTACAGTTTTATTTTAGCATATAGGAATAACGCTGTCAACAAAAAACTCCCCGATGTGGGGAGTTTTAATTAAGGTGTTGAATTATTCTGTTTCCTGCTTTTCGGCGTTGGCGCTAACCAAGATTACGGGACGGACTGCAACCACGTTATAATCTACGGCGAAGCCTTTTTGGGCGATAGTGCCGTTATAATAAACGTACTGTGCGTTGGTGCTTTCGGGATTTATATCTCTTAACCACCAGTTTGCTATACCGTCCTTAAGCTTTGCGCCCTTGGATTTTGCATAATCGGTAGCGGCGGTTTTGCGCCAGGAATCGTATTCGTAATATTGGGCGGCTTCCTCTGCGGAAAGCAGATATGCTTTGCCCAAGCCGTCGGTAGATAAAATATTTGCCTGCTGGATTTCGGTAAAGGCGTTGTTTATAAATTCGCCGTTGAGCCAAGCGTAAATGCTGCTGTCTTGATAGGATACCGCAACACGGTCGGTATTATAGGGCACGCAATCCAAGCAATAACGGCTTATAAGCGTTAAAGCGTCTTCGGTTTTGTTAAGCACTATCCATTCTATAGGCTGTGCTTCTTCGCCCTTTTGAATATAGCTGCCGTAAATTACCGCATCGCCTATTTCGGCCTCGGACATATATTCCTTAACCTCGGTGGGTTGGGATTGCTCGGGTTCGTCGGGGGTAGGTTCGGCAAAAGAGCCCTCGTCGATGGTGGCTTGGGAAGAAGTATCCTCGGGCACGAAGGAACCGCCGTTGAGATAGACTATAAACAATGCCATAAAGGCAAAAATTAACAGCGCGCATACCACTGCTACGGGCAGGGATATGGGTTTTATTTCTTTTTTGTTCTTTGCCATTTAATGCTCCTATTCTTCGTCGCTTGCAGAATTGCGCCAGCCTGTTACGGAACGGATTTTTTTGTACAGCAGGTTGGAAACGCGAATGCTTGCGCGGGTGTTGGGGTGGCAAGCAGCGCCGATTTCGGAAAGGTTGCCGTTAATGCTTTCGGCGCACATAAAGTGCAGTTTTTTATCGGTTTTGGATAATTCCTTTATTATATCGCGGATAATATCCTTAAAGCGGGTTGTCATTACGCCGTAAACCCAGATAATTTCTGCATTGTTATATCTTGCGCGTAATTTGCCCAAAATATCCCTTGCCGCAACGATAAATTCTTCGTCCTTGGCGTTGCCCACCGCATCGTTGGTGCCGATGTTAAGCACAACTACCTGAGGTTCCCAGCCGTCGTTGCACACACCGCCCAAGCGGGTTTGGCGGTTATAATATTCGCCTGTTTTTACATCGCTGTAATTGCCTTCGCAGTTGCAGGCTATGCCCTTGCCCGAAATGCAGATATGGCGGGCATCGGCATCCAGCTTTTCGGCGGTTAGGTATGCATAGGAATAGCTGCCGTCCTGCTGATAGGTATTATAAGCGCTTTCGGTATGGTTGGCAAGCACGCCGTAGCCTGCGGTGATGGAATCACCGATAAATTCTATACGGCGGGGGCTGTTAAAGGGGGGATTGTTAAAGCCTGCATCCTTACCCAAAAGGCTTATGCTTTCGAACAGAATGGGGTTGTCGCTTTCGGTAACCTTAAGCACCTCTACACGGTGGCGCTTGTGGGTTAAGCCCTCGATAATTAGCTTTTCGGCGCCGCTTACCACCGCAAAGCGCTGGCGGCGGTTGCCGTCGATTATAATTTTTACGTAGCCGATGGCGGCATCTTTATATTCCCCCAAGGAAATAATAAAGCCCGTGCCTGTAAACGCAAAGCCAAATCCGCTGTTTGTCCAATCAAAAGCAAGACAGCAGTTTTGAACGGTATGTCTACCGCGGATGCGGATATATTCGTTATCTGCCAATTTTACGGGTGCGTTTTCGAAAAGGATATTTTTCTCCATAAAAAACAAACTATTCTCCTGTTATTTATACTATAGGAGAATAGTTTATATTTATTAACAT